>JAGOGG010000016.1 GCA_017996795.1 Sediminibacterium sp.
TTGTTATTCTTAAAAGCCACCTATGGTTTTGAAGAAGACAACCAAACCATTAATGTGAGTTTAAGCAGAGAAGAAATAGCGGATTATGTTGGAACTTCTACGGAAAGCTGCATCCGTTTATTGTCAGAATTTAATAATGATAAATTAATATCATTAAAGGGTAAAAAAATCAGTATCGTCAATCTACAAAAACTGATTCAAACAGCCAATATTGAAGACTAGAAAAATTATATGATTTAAATCATATAATGCCACAGCAAATCTCATTCATTCCCCGTTGATCTCAATACATCTTTGTAGGGTAAAAATCTACAAATGTGTAAACACGCAGACCAAACAGAAGAATTCATTCACCATCTCTTGGAGAATGTTTATCCCTGCTTAGAATTAAAGCTGCAAAACGCCATCCATTGCGTTTATTTAAAAGAGTACGACGAAGAGCATAAAGACTATTTATTAGAATTAATGCAAAATCTACGTAACGATTTTAGTTCCTTAGTTACCTGCGAACAAAAGCTGGTATTCCCCTCTGTAATGAAGGTATTTAATGCAAAATCGGCCAAGGAAGTTCCACTTCCTAACTTATTCGATTTAATGCAATTGACCAGAAGCAAGGAACATAAAATAATGAGTCATGTGCATAATTTGACCAGTTTATTAGACACCAATACATTTAAAAACGGGGCAATTAAGCAACATGATTTAGCCGATTCTTTCAATACCAATTTTGTAAAGGAAAAATATCGTTGGAATAAAATGATTGAGGATCGTTGAATTCTTGCAGTTGTTTCCGATCGAATATTTTCAAAGGATTGGGTTTAGATCCTAAAACAAACCCCTTACCCAACAAGTTTAGCTTTTTTGTAATTTGTTCAAATTGCATTAACTTTTAACAACTATTTAAGACCATGCTCAATAAAACCATCGAATCAACCAAATGCTTTCACTGCGGAGACGCTTGTGCAGGTGAGCCGGTGGTATTTGATGAAAAAGCATTTTGTTGCAAGGGCTGCAGTTCTGTTTATCAGATTTTAAATAAGAGTAATCTTTGTGAGTATTACAATATTCATGATGCTTCAGGAGTAAAACTCCCTGAATTGCAAGACCAACAGAAGTTTGGTTTTTTAGATAATGCAACCATTGCGGCTGCTTATATTGTTTTTTCTAAACCCAATCAAATCGCGGTTAAATTTTATTTGCCCCAAATACATTGTAGTTCTTGTATATGGTTATTAGAAAACTTGCAAAAAGTAAATGAGGGGATTTATTTTTCTACTGTTCATTTCCCAACCAAAGAAGTGACTGTTTATTTTAATCCGGATGCTATAACTATTAGAGCTATTGCAGAGTTATTGGCTTCTATTGGATACGAACCTTATATCACTTTAGACGATGGTCAAGGTGCAAAAAGACAAGATAAAATGGTGTCTCGTAGGGCTATGGTGAAAATTGGTATTGCTGGTTTTTGTTTTGCCAATATCATGATGTTGAGCTTTCCTGAGTATTTGGGATTAGAGACCATTACAGTTGATGGCTTAACTGCCAACCTGTTCCGTTACGTCAATTTACTATTGGCTTTACCTGTATTACTTTATAGTGGGTCAGAATTTTTTATTAATTCTTGGTTTAGTGTAAAACAAAGAAGGCTCAATATAGATGCGCCCATCGCTTTAGCTTTGGCAGTAACATTTGGTAGAAGCGTATATGAAATTATTTCTGGAACTGGGGGTGGATATCTAGATAGCATGTCTGGTATTATTTTCTTCATGTTATTAGGAAGATCTTTTCAAACAAAAACCTTTGCTGACCTATCTTTTAATCGAGATTATAAATCTTATTTCCCTGTTGCTGTTTGTTTGATTGATAAAAATGGGGTTGAGTCTTATATACCTGTACAGGATGTTCAGGTGGATGATACCATTCGGATTAGGAGCAATGAAGTGATTCCTGTGGATGGTATGCACTTATTAGGAAAGGGTGAGATTGATTATAGTTTCGTAACGGGTGAAAACGAACCAACTTCTGTAGCAATTGGAGACTTGGTATATGCTGGTGGTAAACAATTAAACGGTTCTATTGACTTATTAGTGGTAAAGCCTTTTTCTCAAAGTAATTTCACTCGTTTATGGAATAATGATGCCTTTAAGAAAACAGATAAAAATGTTTATTCATTTACCACTGTTATTAGTAATTATTTTTCTTTAGCGGTATTAACAGTTGCCTTTACCAGTTTTGCATATTGGTATCCAACTAATATTGCCAATGCTTGGCAGGCAATGACTGCAGTATTAATTGTTGCTTGTCCTTGTGCATTGTTAATTACCGCCACTTTTACGGAGGGCTTTGTATTGAATATTTTTAGCAAGCACGGACTATTTCTTAAAAATGCGCAAGTGTTACAAACCATTGCTACCATTGATCAAGTAGTTTTTGATAAAACTGGAACACTTACTTATCCGCATGCTTCTTCTGTTGAATACAATGGTGAACCAATTGCTATAAATCATTTGCAAATTATTGCATCAATGGCTGGGCAATCATTGCATCCATTGAGTAAAGCAATCGCACATAAAATTAATGCTACTCCACGCTATTTGGAACATATTAAAGAAGTTGCTGGAGCTGGTATTGAAGCTTGGGAAAATGAAACCCATTATAAATTAGGCTCAGCAAGTTTTGTAGGCAATGAATCTGCAGCACCAGTGGCTTCTGAAGTTTGGGTATCTATTGATAACAAAATATTGGGCAAGTTCATCATTCAAAATATTTTAAGGGCGCATGTAGATCGCCTGATTCATGAATTGCCTTATCCAGTATCTGTATTAAGTGGAGACAACAACAATGCGGAGCATTATTTAAAACAACAACTACAAAGACCTATTGCTTATCATTTTAATCAATCCCCTCAAGCTAAGTTGGCTTATATAGAATCCTTACAATTAAGTGGCAAAGAAGTGATGATGGTAGGGGATGGTTTGAATGATGCAGGTGCTTTAAGTAAGAGTAATGTGGGTATTGCGGTAGTGGATAATACCATTCAGTTTTCGCCCGCTAGTGATGCCATTATGTTATCTGATCAATTACCTTTATTAGACCAATATTTAAAAGCGGCTAAATGGTCTAAGAATTTAATTAAAACCACTTTTGTTATTTCTACTTTATATAATGCAGTAGGATTGTATTTTTCTGTAACCGCTCAAATGTCTCCCTTAGTAGCGGCTATCTTAATGCCATCCAGCACTTTCACCATTGTGATTTCAACCATGTTGGGTGCTGCACTCATTGAAAAGTTTTGTTTTAAAAATATTGCTGATCTTAAAAATATCCATCAATGATTGTAATTGTTTTTTTACTCATCATTAGCCTCTTAGTGGCATCAGGCTTTCTGATTGCATTTATATGGGGTTCTAAAACAGGGCAGTTTGATGACCATTTTACGCCAGCAAATAAAATTTTATTTGATCAAACCAATCAACCAACAGAGAATAAATAGAAAACCATGCAGTTAGAAAAATTCAGTTTCGACAATTCCATCGTCCGGAAATTCGCTTTTGCCACTGTTTTGTGGGCAATAGTAGGGATGCTGGTTGGGGTAATTATTGCTTTTCAGCTTGCTTACCCTGCACTCAATTTAGGTATATCCTATACCAGTTTTGGACGATTAAGACCCTTACATACCAATGCAGTCATTTTTGCATTTGTGGGTAACGGTATTTACACCGGCGTGTATTATATGATGCCCCGGTTACTCAAAACCAGTATGTGGAGTAAAGCACTCGGATTAGTCCATTTCTGGGGATGGCAGTTAATCATTGTTGCGGCAGCAGTCACACTTCCTTTGGGTTTAACGCAAGGAAAGGAATATGCTGAGCTCATTTGGCCTATTGATATTGCCATTACGCTTATTTGGGTAGTATTTGGTATCAATATGTTTGCAACCATTTTAACTAGAAGAGAAAGGCATTTATATGTGGCTATCTGGTTTATTATTGGTACTTGGGTAACTGTTGCTTTATTGCATATTGTAAACTCTTTTTCATTGCCTACTTCTATGACGCATAGTTATAGTTGGTATGCAGGGGTGCAAGATGCATTGGTACAATGGTGGTATGGTCATAATGCGGTTGCATTTTTCTTGACCACCCCTATGTTGGGTATCATGTATTATTTTGTTCCTAAAGCGGCTGGAAGACCAGTCTATTCGTATAAGTGGAGTATCATTCACTTCTGGGCCTTGATCTTTATCTATATTTGGGCAGGTCCTCACCACTTGTTGTATACAGCATTACCAGATTGGGCACAATCATTGGCTGTAGTATTTAGTATCATGCTGATACTTCCAAGTTGGGGTGGTATGTTAAATGGAATTTTCACTTTACGTGGTGCTTGGGATAAGGTAAAAGAAGATCCCATTTTGAAAATGTTTATTGTAGCATTGACTTGTTATGGTATGAGCACTTTTGAAGGTCCCATGCTTTCACTTAAGAACGTGAATGGATTTGCACACTATACCGATTGGATTGTTGCACACGTTCACGTAGGAGCACTTGGATGGAATGGCTTCTTGATTTTTGGTATGTTATATTGGTTGGTTCCTAGAATTTACAATACCAAATTGCATTCTGTTAAAATGGCCAATACCCATTTCTTAATTGGAACCGTAGGTATATTACTTTACGCAATTCCTATGTATTGGGCAGCTATTTCACAAGCTTTGATGTGGAAACAATTTACTCCAGAAGGACAGTTGAAGTTCCAGTTTTTAGAAACAGTGACCCGCATCATTCCAATGTATATTCTAAGAGGATTGGGTGGAACCATCTATTTAACAGGGGTTATCATCATGGCAGTCAATTTAATTAGAACTGCAAAAGCTGGATCATTTGTTCCAGAAGAACATGGGGAAGCACCTGCACTAGCAGCAAAACCATTACCAGAAGGAAAAGCTTACTGGCACTCAATCATAGAAAGAAGGCCAGTTCAAATGTTGGTGATGAGTTTAATAGTTGTTTCTGTAGGAGGCGCTATTGAAATCATTCCCACATTTATTGTAAAAGAGAATGTTCCTACCATCAGCACTGTTAAGCCATACACACCGCTTGAATTGCAGGGTAGAGATATTTATATCAGAGAAGGTTGTTATACTTGTCACTCACAAATGGTTCGTCCATTTAGAGATGAAGTAGCTAGATATGGAGATTATTCTAAAGCAGGAGAATCTGTGTACGATCATCCATTCCAGTGGGGAAGTAAGCGTACCGGTCCAGATTTGGCTCGTCAAGGAAATAAGTATCCGAACAGTTGGCATTACAGACATATGAACGATCCAGAGGAAATTTCTCAAGGTTCTATCATGCCTCCTTATCCATGGTTATTAGATAATGATTTAGACATCAGTACTACTCCTGGTAAAATTAGGGCCATGCAAACATTAGGTGTTCCTTATCCCGAAGGCTATGATCAAAAAGCAAACAACGATTTAAAGATGCAAGCAGATGAAATTGCTGCAGATTTAAATGCAAATAGAATCAAAGCAAAAAGTGGAAAAGAGATTATTGCATTGATTGCTTATTTGCAAAGATTGGGTGCCGATTTAAAGAAAGCGCCTGAAGCAGAAATTAAAACATTACACTAAAATTCATCTGTATGAAGTTTAAAAATTATGTAACCAGTATTGAAAACGTCAATATATATCCAATGGTTTCCTTGGTGATATTCACGGTGTTTTTTGCTGTGGTTACTTGGTATGTTATGTCTGCCAACAAAGAAAAAATGGAAAAGAATAGCCAAATTCCAATCAATGACTGATAAAAAAATGTATATGTTAACTTGTATATCTTATTTCAACAAACAAAAAGCATTGATGCAAAAAATGCTCCTGCTTTTATTAGCCAGCTTAGCTGCAAATATTATCTGGGCCCAGGATGCCGCAAAAGAAGCAGCGCCTGTTGCCAAAGATGTGTTTTATGATTCCACAGTTGCTTATGTATTAATCACAGTGATTGGCTTATTGGCCATGGTGATTTTTATGTTGGGCAATGTATTTATACTCGCGATAAAAAATAAAATAGAGCAAGAAAAACAAAATGGTGCTTCAAAAGCTGCTGCATTAACTGCTTTATTTGTATTGATTTCTGCTGGATCATTGTTTGCGCAATCTGCCAATGTTCCTGCCGGAACTAAAACAGTAGTATCAGAAACCATCATACAAATGTTGGCATTCATAGTGGTATTAGAAATGATCATCATTGTTTATTTTGCCAATGGCATTAGAAGCTTTTTGAAAAAAGAAGCCCTTCAAACTGCGGTAGCAGCTGGTGTAGCACCTGTGGTTGAAAAAGAAAAAATCGCATGGTTTGATCGATTGTACAATAGAAATACCAATGAAGATATTGCACGTTTAGATTTAGGACATGACTACGATGGTATTAAAGAATTAGACAATGAAGTGCCTGTTTGGTGGAGATGGGGATTTGTGCTGAGTTTAATTTTTGGGATTGTTTATTTATACAATTATCATATAGCTGAAACCAAACCTTTACAACAAGCAGAATTAGCTATGGATATGGAACAGGCCGCAATTCAACAAGCTGCTTATCTAGAAAAGTCTGCCAACAATGTAGATGAGAATACCGTTAAAATGATGGGAGCAGACGATATTGCAAAAGGGAAGGAATTGTATATTAAACCAGGCGCTTGTGCAACCTGTCATGCCGAAAATGGAAGTGCAATAGTAAACGGTGCGCCTGGAATTGGACCTAATTTAACTGATGATTATTGGTTGCATAAAGGAGATATCAAAGCCATATTCTATTCTATTAAATATGGTTGGCCAGAAAAAGGAATGAAGAGTTGGAAGGATGATTATTCACCCATTCAAATTGCACAAATAGCCAGTTATGTAAAATCTTTGCAGGGGACTAACCCACAACCAGCAAAAGATAAACAAGGAGAATTGTTTGTTGAAACAGGAGCCGCAACAACTGCTGCTGATTCAACAACAGCACCTGCAATGAAGTAGGTGGTATAAATGATTATTATGAGTGAGTCGAAGCAAGCAGATTTTAGGAGTTTACATTCAACAGTAGATAGTAAGGGAAAAAGAAATTGGGTGCATGCCCTTCAGCCCAAAGGCAAATTATACCAGTACAGAACTTATTTAAGTTATGTGTATGTTGTTTTGTTTTTTTCGATGCCATTTATTCGAATAGATGGCAATCCCTTGTTTCAGTTTAATATTCCGCAAGGAGAATTTACTTTTTTCGGCTCACTCTTTACTCCACAAGATTTTATCATGTTCGGGTTGGGCATGATTATCTTCATGCTCTTCATAGTCATCTTCACGTTGATTTATGGTCGTTTCTTTTGCGGATGGGTTTGTCCGCAAACCATATTCATGGAAATGATTTTCAGAAAAATTGAGTACTTCATTGAAGGGGATGGCAATAAGCAAAAAATCAATAATGGGAAAAAATGGACCACTGAATTATATGTCAGAAAAACCATTAAACATATTGTTTTTTTAGTGCTCAGTTTTGCTATATCCAATACTTTTCTTGCCTATATTATTGGAACAGAGCAACTGTTTAAAATCATCACAGACCCTTTGTCTGAACATATTGGAGGCTTTATTGGCATCATCTTTTTTACCTTGGTTTTTTATACTGTGTATGCTTTTGTACGAGAAATTGTGTGTACCGTTATTTGTCCTTATGGAAGAATACAAGGGGTTTTATTGGATAAAAATTCTATTGTAGTTGCTTATGATTATTTAAGGGGGGAACCTAGAAATAAAAAGAAAGCAACAGAAGGTGCAGGGGATTGTATTGATTGTGGTATGTGTGTAAATGTATGCCCTACTAATATAGATATCCGGAATGGTACCCAGTTAGAATGTGTGAACTGTACCGCTTGTATTGACGCTTGTAATATGATGATGAAGAAAGTGAACAAGCCTGAAAATCTGATCACTTTCGCTTCTGAAAATCAAATCGCATCTGGTAAGAAGTTTGAGTTTACTTATCGCATTAAAGCTTACTCAGGGGTGTTGGTTATATTAATGGTGTTATTGGGCGTTTTAATTGTAACCAGAACTACTTTTGATGCAACTATTTTGCGTGTACCAGGTCAAGGTATGCAGGAAAACAAAGACGGAACCATTAGCAACTTATTTAGAATTAAAGTGACCAATAAGAGCAATAGAGATCTTCCTTATCGATTGGTTGCTACAGACCCTGATGTGCAAATTGAAAGAATAGGTCAAACCTTAGATACCTTGAAAGGCAGACAGTTGGCCGAGGAAACTTTTTTCATTAAGGTAGACAGTAATAAAATCAAGAATAGGAAAGAGGAATATGAAATAAAATTACTCAGTGGCGATAAAGTGATTACTACTAAGAAAGCCATATTTATTAGCGACCTTTAATACAAAAAAATGAATTGGGGATATAGAATTGTTGTAGCATTTGGATTGGGCGTAGCATTTATTTTATTTCTTGTTTGGAAAACTATGCAAGTTGATATTGAAATGGTAGAGTCTAATTATTACGAGAAAGAAATGGCTTTTAATGGGAAGTTACAAGCTACAGCCAATGCAAATGCACTACCTACAAAAGTTAGTGTAGTGAAACAAGACCAGCAAATTCTTTTAAAAATTGACTCTACAACTGCCGCTGCTATTACCAATGCAGAAGTTCATTTTTATAATCCAGCATCAGAAAAATCGGATAAGAAATTGAACATAGCAGCCTCTAGTAATGGACTTTATATTTTTCCTGTTGCACAGTTCAATAAAGGGAAGTATATTGCTAAAATCAGTTTTACCAGTGCAGGTAAAAACTACTATGCCGAAGAAGTGATTTTTATTCCTTAATTATGGAAGTACTGCTGATATCTGCTTTTGTACTAGGCTTTGGGGGCAGTGTTCATTGTATTGGTATGTGTGGTCCATTGGCCTTGTCTTTACCCTTTCAAGCTTTTAATGGTCTGTACAAATGGCTGGCCGTAATCTTCTATAATATCGGAAGAGTGAGTACCTACATTGGAATTGGTATTGCAGCTGGTTTATTGGGAAGGGGAGTAAATTGGTTTGGGGTTACCCAAATTGTTTCAATTGTGCTTGGCCTTGTTATTGTTTTTTCAGTTTTATTACCCAGACTATTTCCACAAACAACATTGCCTTTTTTAAAAGGGTTTAAGCAATGGCAAATCAACGCCATGCAAAAACTCATGCAGAAACAATCTGCAGGTTGGATGTATATTTTTGGTGTGTTAAATGGGTTATTGCCCTGTGGATTGGTTTATACCGCTGTAGCTGCTTCACTGGTTGCCCATAATATATATGAGTCGATGTTATTTATGGGATTCTTTGGATTGGGCACTATACCTGCTATGATATTGTTGGTGGCAGCAGCACATAAATTACCCAACCAGCTACGTCAGCAATTTAGAAAACTGGTACCCGTGTTTACCTTTATCATTGGCTGTTTATTGATACTCCGCGGATTAAATTTGGACATACCTTTTATAAGTCCCTATTTAAATGCAGCCATACAAGGAACAGATGCTATTCATTGTTCGCATTAAGCATTTTTAATTAACCATTCTATATGATTATTACAATTGCGCAACCCACATTTTTCTAACACCTTCCTTTCCCCAGTCTTTTAAGGCTTTGGATAATTCAGTAGTTAATTGTGTACGACCAATTTGTTTTCCTTTTTGTTTTACGTTTAGCTCATTCGGGGTGTGGGAAACTAATTCTAGTTTAGTAGCAAACCAAGTAGTATTCAATCTCGGAACTGCTAATCCCAGTATCATTCCTGGAAGTCCGCCAAAACTTTCTGGGCCTGCACTTACCGGAATTTGATCGGTATAAAAAGCCACTACATAAACTGAGTCGCAAATTTTAGTAACTGCTTTTCTGCATTCAAATCCAGCAATTTCTCTTGTTTCTTCTGCAATTTTCCATTCCCAAGTACGACTACTGTCTTTAATTAAATAAGTATTCTCAAACACTTCTTTTTGACTGATGGAAATACCCTTTTTTAAATCCTGCATACTTACATCTGTATCAACGGGTTTGGTCCCCCACATGTATTTATTGTTGGGGTTTTCTTTAGCTAATTTATAAACAGATTTATCTGTATTAAACTTTAGTTCGTAAATATCTGATACAAATTTGGGTATCTGTTTGAGCATTTCAGCGGTCCACATATTTTCTCCTTCGTCAAGAATGGGGGCGTGTTGATTGACTCTTTTTTCAAACTCTATTCTACCAGATTGTATGAATTGAACTTGTGCACTTAAATAAGTACTAAAAAATAAAATCGTACAAATGATGATGGTCTTTTTCATATTAAAATCCTTCATTAGGTTTGCCATTTTTGCTAAAATTCCAGATTAAAGAAAATAAGAAATAGCGTTGTATGGTTTGGTTAGTGGTTTCAGTGATAAAGTTGCTTGATGCATTTCTGTTGATGCCCAAGTTTTGGTTAAATAAGTCATTAACAGAAGCTTTGATTTCCCATTGGTCATTTTTAGAGATCACTTTTCTAACAGATGAATTAACTATATACACATCTCTTTGATCGGCAAATACAGCAGTCTTTTCATAAATATTGGCATTTAAATCAAAGTCGATATAGGTTTTGATTTTTTTCAACTTAAACTGCAGATTGGCGTAAGCGTTATACGACCAGAATTTAGTACTGATATCAGGACGAATAGAAGTAGTAGAATTATTGCGTACCGCACTTCCATAGGCATAAAAATTAATCCATTTATCACCCCAGTATCCCATATTAATACTAAAATCAGTTGATCTGTTTTTAGTTATATTGTCAATTCCGTTCACCCTATTGGCAAATTGGTTGATTCTAGGACCAATATCAACTCCAACATTGAATGATGGGATAATCTCAAATCCATAACCCACTCTTCCACTTAAACTGTAATTGCCAGCAACATTAATAGCCTGGTTAATTCTTCTACCTTGGTTGTCTACAAAACTTGAGTTGGAAATGGCATTTTCTGTTTTTGAAAAGTTGACATTAAAACTGATTCTTCTGCTTTTCAAAACCTTATAGTCTGAACCACCTAAGTTGAATTGGTGTACAAAGGATTGTCTCAAATTGGGGTTACCGATGGTTAAATTGAGAGGATCAATATTATCTATTATTGGTTGTATTTGTGCAAGGGAAGGATTCCTTGTTGAACCATTGTAAGAAAAATTAAATCTTCTTTGTTGTTTTGGGGTATAATTGAATGTAACTGCTGGAATAAAATTGTTAAAAATTACATTTCTATCGGTCTGTTTAACTAAATCGTTTAGTCGATAATTTACTGTACCTATACCTGTTCCAATAGAGAAATTAAATTTCTTTACATTGTATCGAATATTCACACTACCATTATGGCCTGTTGTGTTGAATATAAAATGGTTACTTAATGTGTCTACTAAATTCTCATATTTATTATTGGCCGTGTTTTTTGCAAATGTGTTGCGCTCTGCATCATTTCTGCTTACACTTAATTTATAGTTCAATACCAAGAAAGTATTTTTCCAAAGTGGTTCGGTATAATTAATGGTTGAATTAATGGTGGTTACAATTTGTTTATTGGTCTTTTGTTGGTCAACAATGTCTCTTCTAACTAAATTGCCAAAGGCGTCATAAAAACTATTATCAGCGGTTAAGAAGCCATCGTCTGCACGATCATTATAATTAATATCATTGTTCCAAGAAATGGTTCGGCCCATTTTTTTAAATCTTTTGCGATAAAAAATAGTGGTATTCATGGTTTTGTTTTCATCCACCGTAGAAGTATTTCTATTGCTCAGGTTTAATAAAATACTATCACTTGTAATTGTACGACCTAAATAATTAGATGCCATATTGCTATTGACAATGGATCCTCTTGCAGTTACTTTTAATGAACTACTCGAATCAATCTGCCATTCATAAGTACTGGTAATTTTGTTTCTTTTTCTGCTGCTTACTTGGTCTTGCACACTGGTACTAATAAGGTCTGCACCAGGTAAAATATTTTGGGTTTTATTAGAATTGATACCACTAACATCCAATTGATTGTATTGGTAGGTATTATTAGAATTGTGTTTGTCTTTATTCCATTTATTACTGAAATGCAATCCACCCGTAATAGATCTTGGGAAACCAGTTCCCCAACTGAATTCATCGCCAGAACCCCACATCATGATGTCTCCATCATCTGTAACTTCTGTGGTCATATTGGAATTACCACCATAGTTCTGATTTTCATTCCAATTCAAAGATTCAAATTTGGTATTATCAGTAGTAAGGTATCCGGAGATTTTTCTCTTGCCTTTAAATGAATTGGCTAATAATTTTCCATACCCATATTTATCAAAATCACCCCCCGCTTCGGCTTTACCAAAATAGCCCTTCTTTTTGTCTTCTTTTAAAGTAAGATTGAGTGTTTTGATTTTCTGACCATCATCAATTCCAGTAAATACAGCCAGGTCGCTTTTTTTATCGAATGACTGCACTTTATCCACTGCATCTGCTCTCAAATTCTTGGTAACAACAGCAGGGTCATCGCTAAAAAACTCTTCTCCATCCACCAATACTTTTTGTACTCTTTCCCCTTGTGCAGTAATTTCCCCTTTGCTGTTTACTTGAATGCCTGGCATTTTTCGCAACAATTCTTGCACATCTGCATTGGCGCTTACTTTAAAACTGTCTGCTTTGTATTCTGTGGTGTCTCCCTTCATTCGAATAGACCCAATAGTTTGTTTTACTATTACTTCTTGCAGTAAAGTAGCTTTGGTAATGACAGGAATTTTACCCAAGTCGGTGATGCCTGTGGTAATATTGATTACATCAACATAATCGGCATATGCAGGATAGGAAACCATTACAATATATTTGCCTGCAATTAAATTGGGCAAATCAAAATTTCCTTCTTTGGAAGTACGAGTAAACTTCACCAAAACGGAATCTTTGGCTCTTAATACAGCAACAACTGCATTCGATAAGTTTTGTTTAT
Source organism: Sediminibacterium sp. (assembly GCA_017996795.1). Taxonomy (GTDB): domain Bacteria; phylum Bacteroidota; class Bacteroidia; order Chitinophagales; family Chitinophagaceae; genus Sediminibacterium. The sequence goes on from JAGOGG010000016.1 coordinate 13,027, forward strand.
TTAAGGTATCAGTTACAGTACCTTTTACTGATCCAGGTTCTTGAGAAAAACCATTGGAGATGGCTACAAATAAAATGAAAGCCAACATTGTTAGTCTGGTCATAAATGCAGTTAATTCGTCTTTAGATGAATTTTGTCGTAAATTCCATAAATGTTCGTGAACAATTTTTACCGTTCATACTTTTTTCAGTTAATAAAATCATAATATGTCCGGTGCATCATCAAGAAACAAGAAAACGATAAAAGTTGTAAAGGCTCAAGAAAAAAAATATGAAGACATACATTTTGTTGATACACAACAAGCTGTGTGGAATTATTCATTGTTTACAGAAGAAGCTGTGCGTAATTTTCAAAATGGAACTCACTATAGTTTATATGAGTATTTTGGGAATAAGCAAATTGAGGTTTTAGAAACTAAAGGAACTTATTTTGCCGTATGGGCACCCAATGCCACTTATATTTCAGTAACAGGTTATTTTAATAATTGGGACAAAACCAGTCATCCACTAAAAGTAAGATTAGACAATTCCGGCATTTGGGAAGGCTTTATTCCGAATATATTAGAAGGAGAAGCATATAAATACCATATTCATGGATTCAATGGAATCAAATTAGATAAAGGCGATCCATTTGCTCATTTTTGGGAGAAGCGACCATTTACTGCATCCATTACTTGGCAAACCAATTATGATTGGAAGGATCAAGAATGGATGAAAAATAGAAAGATAAAAAACTCATTGAAGAGTCCATATTCAGTTTATGAAGTGCACTTGGCCAGTTGGATGCGCCCAGATAAAAACGATGAAGAGTCTTATAATACGTATGAGCAAATAGCCGAACGCATGGTTCCTTATGTGAAGGAAATGGGTTTCACGCATGTAGAGTTTATGCCTGTCATGGAACATCCATTTGATGGAAGTTGGGGCTACCAAGGCACGGGCTATTTTGCACCAACGTCGCGGTTTGGATCCCCGCAGGGATATGCGTATTTAGTAGATGCTTTTCACCAAGCAGGTATTGGTGTGATACTCGATTGGGTACCTTCGCATTTTCCGTATGATGCACACGGATTATTTATGTTTGATGGAACGCATACTTATGAATATGCAGATATGCGCAAAGGGTATCACCCCGATTGGAACTCTTATATTTTTAATTATAAAAGAGGAGAAGTCAAATCTTTTTTAATCAGTAGTGCGCGTTTTTGGTGCGATCAATTTCATACCGATGGCATTCGCGTAGATGCAGTGAGTTCTATGTTACGATTGGATTATAGCCGCGGCCAAGGTCAATGGGAGCCGAATGAATACGGAGGTAATGGCAATTTAGAAGCCATAGATTTCATCAGAGATTTGAATGAAACACTCTATAGAGATTTCCCTGATATTCAAACGATTGCGGAAGAAGCAACGGATTGGCCAAAGATCAGTAAACCTACTTTTGAAGGTGGGCTTGGATTTGGTATGAAATGGATGATGGGTTGGATGCATGATACCTTGGACTATTATAAAATGGATCCCATTTTCAGGCAGTTTCATCAAGATAAATTTTCGTTTAGTATGATGTATTACTATGATGAGAATTTTATGTTGCCCTTAAGTCATGATGAAGTGGTGCATGGTAAGAGCCCCATGTTGTATAAAATGCCAGGAGATGAATGGCAAAAGTTTGCTAACCTTCGGATACTCTATACCTATATGTTTACCCATCCAGGTGCCAAATTATTGTTCATGGGTAATGAATTTGGTGCAACCAATGAATGGAATTATAAATCTGAATTGCAGTGGGATTTATTGCAACATCCCAGTCATGGTGGCATGAAATATTGTGTGCAACAACTCAATCAGTTATACCAAGCTGAACCTGCTTTGTACGAAAAACAGTTTGAACCAGGCGGTTTTGAATGGGTTGATTTAAACCACCGAAGTGATTCGGTAATGGTGTACAAGCGCAAGGGCAAAAAAGAAAAAGATGATGTGATTGTGATTTTAAATGTAACACCTGTTGTAAGGCATGATTGGGAAATTTACGTGCATGGAAAAGGAAAATGGGCTGAAATATTCAATAGCGATAGTAAGGAGTTCTGGGGTACTGGCGACGTGTATAATCCAACCATACAAAGCAAATTGGTAGACAAAGCTTCTAAATGTTACCAGTTAAAAGTGCATCTTCCGGCATTAGGAGCTGTTGTATTGCGATAAAGAATGATGAACGGTTGTAACTTTCTTTTTTGTATTTCGTTTAACACAAAAAACAAATATGAAAAAGATACTACTGCTTGCTTCTATTATTCTTCTTGCAATGGGCACTTATGCTCAAAAAACAGTTGCTGAATCCAATGCACAAAAAAGATCTGTAAAGTCTTTCCATAGTATTGACGTGTCTTCGGGCATTAAAGTCTTGCTTACGCAAGGTGATAAAGAAGAATTGGCTGTTGCCGCAGGAGATCCTGCTTATTTAGAATACATTGAAACAACGGTGAAAGACGGGGTACTAAAAATTACCCGTGACCAAGATTGGAAATTTTGGAACCAATGGAAGAATTGGAAAGTAACCGTGTATTTGTCTTATAAAGATTTGAAATCAATCAAAGCCAACAGTGGTGCGCATATCAGCGGATCCGATTTAAGTTTTAATAACTTAGAAGTTAAAATGAGTAGTGGTGCATTTGCAGAGCTTTCAGGAAATGTGAACGCCCTTAGTGTAGATGCCAGCAGTGGTGCCATGTTTAAAGGATATGAATTGTCTGCTAAAACCTGTGAAGGAGAAAGTTCTAGCGGCGGTGGTGTACAAGTAAATGTTTCAAAAGAGTTGAATGCAAAAGCCAGCAGTGGTGGTTCTATCCGTTACAAAGGCGAAGGCTTAATCCGCGATATTAAAGTGGGTAGTGGCGGAACGGTTAGAAGGTTTTAAGATAATTTATTAAGGATTTAGGGGGTTTCGTGAAGTATTTAAGGGGTTTCGTGAAATTGCTTACCTATTTTCAAAAGACTTTTTTACATTAGGCATAAATTATTTGTATGTCTAATAATAAAATCAATATAAAGCAAGCTCTTCCAATCGCAATTATTTGCGGGATATTGGGAGGGCTTCTTTTTATTTATACGAAGAGCTTACCTATTAAGGGCTATTATTCTATTCTGACTTATGTAGCAGTTTTGATAGGTTCTATATTGGTGGTGCGATTCCAGAACAAGATGGAATTCGATTTTTTAAATATCGTTTCATTTGGAACCATTGTTTTTGTCTTAATGACCTATGTGAACACAATCAATATTTATTTTATTCAATATCCCGAAAGAGACTTCCTTACTTTAGATAACTTTTTGAGATTTTGGGTTATCCTTGCAGTTGGCTTATTATCTAGTGCTCTTTTAGCTTTTCTGTTTAGAGGGAAGAGCGTTGTAAAATTATAATGGGAGCTGTATGCAAAATACAGTTCCCTTTCCTAATTCACTGGATTGAACAAATAATTGTCCATTGTGGTATTGTTCTATAATGCGCTTGCTTAACGATAAGCCAATTCCCCAGCCTCGTTTTTTTGTAGTAAAGCCTGGCTGAAATACCTTCCTCCATTGGCTGTTCGGGATTCCTTTGCCACTGTCTTTTACTAGAATATTAAGTTGATTGTTTTCTTGACTCATGGTTATTTGAATACTGCCTTTGCCATCCATTGCATCTAAGGCATTCTTCAATAAATTTTCTAATACCCAATCAAAGAGTGTAGGGGAGAGTAAGCAATTTAATTCAATAGTATTGGTTGGATCTAATGAAAAAACCACCTGCTCGCTGCTTCTTTTTTTCATGTAATCCATGGCCGTTTTTATTCGTTCATAGGGATTACTTAATTCGGTTTTTGGGGTGCTGCCTATTTTGCCAAATCGATCGGTGATGAGTTGTAAACGATTAATGTCTTTGGCTATTTCATTGGCAATTTCTTTGCTGTCTGCTTTTTCTTTTAAGATTTCTAACCAACCTTCTAAACTACTCACGGGTGTGCCCAATTGATGGGCCGTTTCTTTCGCCATAGAAGCCCAGAGCTGGTTCTGGCCGCTTTTATAGCGTGTGCGTAAAGAGTAAATTACAATCAACACAAACATGATTACCAACATCAATTGAACGATGGGATACCATTTGGCTTCTCTTAATAATTTACTTTGTCCATAATAATAACGGATGGTAGTGGAATCGCTTGCTTTTAATTTTACTTCAATAGGTGTTTTGCTGTACAACTTAAATTCTTGTAAGCGCTGCCCTAAATAATTGGAGTCTGCGGTTATTTTTGATTCATCAATATTTACATAGTTTCCCGTTGGTTGATCTTGTTCATTGGTTTCTATGATGGGGATGCTTTTGTTTTCTGTAATAATTTTTGAAGCTAAATTGATGGATACAGAATCTGTTGAATTAAGGATGGTTCTTTCTGCTTCTACCCATGACTCTACTGCTGCTCTTTCTTTATTGGCTATTTGTTGTGCAATGTATTGGGAGTAGACAATGGTGCCACTTACAATTAGAATGGCCATTAACAAAATTGCGTTTGTAAAATTGAACCAGCTTTTTAACATGCTACTAAAATACACTTTTGATTGAGTAGTTGGCCACTATTGCCCAAAATGTGATTGGTCCCCAAAAAAAGAAACCGCCCCATTTGTTTGGAGCGGTTCTTTACACGATTGCTTGCTAAACTAACTAACTAAATAATCCACCTTTTTTCAAAGTCTTTACACCTTGGCCTATTTTAAATCCATTGTTGTAAATCTCAATTTTATAGTCTCCTTCTTTGTAAGCGTCTTTTTGTTTCCAATCAAAACTTACAGGGATCATTTTATTTTGCTCATAGTTGACCGATACCTTATTGGTATAAGGACGGCTTCCATCTTCTCTGGTATTGAAATTGGCTCCCTCGGTGATTACTTTTCCATCAGGTGCTGTAACAACTACATAAAAGTCTTTGGTACCTGAAGGGGTGATTCTATTTTCATCAATTACAAATGAAATTCTGATCAGGTCTGCGCGTTTTGCAGTAGTTGTTTCTTTTTCTTTACCAGTGCCCTTGATATTGATGGCGTTAATACCAATATTAGATGCATGTAGGGTTGATGCTACGTCTACTTTTTCTTCTAATTGTTTTTTCTCGCTTCTAGTAGTATTTAAATTACTCTCTAAATTTTGCTTTTCAGATGTCAACTGTGTTTTCTCTGTATTCAATTGCTCATTGGCATTGGTCAACTGCAGGTTCTCGCCTTTCAATTGTTGAATCTCTGCGAATAATCCATCAATTTTTCCATTTAATTCGCCAATCAATTGTTTGGCTTCAGCCAATTCTTTTGCTGTTGCATTACGCTTCTTTAAGATTGCACCAATATTGCCTTTCAGTTTTTGGATATCTGCATTTTTATTGGCTAAATCTCCTTGTAACTCCAAGTTGTCTTTGGTTAATGAGTCTGCTTTTGCAGATACATTCATGAATTCTTGCTGAATAGCCAATCTAGCACTGTCTACATTGCTGATTTTGGTTTCTAAACCAATAATGGTTTCTTTGGTTTGGCTCTTATCATAGAAAATATAGCCCCAAGTAAGCACCAATGCTGCTATTAATATTCCGTAAATGGTTTTGCGGTTATCTGTTGTACCGCCATTGTTAACTTTACTCATAAAAATGGTTTTTTTAAGATGTTGATTGCTTCTGTGCACTTATTTTCCAAAATCGTGCCAAAACTCAAATAAGATCAAATTTTGTGTACAAAAAAGGGGTTCTCCATATGGAAATTCCTACCAGGTGCAGCATCTTTGCGGCATGTCTGCGGAGAAAATTTTATCTGATTGGAAAAAAAATAGTTTCAAGCCCGTTTATTGGTTAGAGGGGGAGGAAGCCTATTTTATTGATACTTTGGTTGATTATGCAGAGAAAAAGATATTGACGGAAGCAGAAGCAGAATTTAATTTGACCATTTTTTATGGTAAAGATGCCGATTGGACCGAAGTAGTGAATGCTTGTAAAAAATATCCCATGTTTGGAGATAAGCAAGTAGTCCTATTAAAAGAAGCCCAGCAAATGAAAGACGTGGAGAAATTGCTCGGCTATGTTGAACAGCCTCTGAGCTCTACCATTTTTATAGTGAGCCATAAAGAGAAAAAACTAGACGGGCGTGGTAAATTGGCGGCTGCGCTTAAAAAGTCTAAAGCAGAAGTATTCACTACTAAAAAACTATACGATAATCAATTGCCCGATTGGGCTGGTCAAATGGTGAAAAACCATGGGTTAACCATTTCTCCTAAAGCTTTGGTGATTTTGGTAGATCATATTGGCAATGATTTGAGCAGGATTGAAAATGAGATTGAAAAGCTCATGCTGAACCTTGGCACCAGAAAATCTATCACCGAAGACGACGTGGAAAATTTTATTGGGGTGAGTAAAGAGTTCAATGCGTTTGAGCTGCAGGCGGCTATTTCGCAGCGCGATCTGGCAAAAAGTATTCGCATCATTCAATATTTTGAATCGAATCCTAAAGCTGGTCCCATTCAATTGGTATTGCCTTCTGTGTTTAATTTCTTCAGCAAATTATATGTGTTGCTCTCTTTGAAAGATGCCAATGAAAGCAGCGCTGCGGCGGCGTTGGGTGTTTCTCCTTTTTTTATAAAAGATTATTACGCCGCCGCGCGCAAGTATGATTTTCCTTCAGTAGAAAGAGTCTTGCTTTTATTGCACGAATACAATTTAAGAAGCCTGGGCGTACACAATGGTTCGGCCAATGATGCGGGACTCATGAAAGAATTGGTCGTAAAAATTATGGCATAAACACCAACATTGCTTGTGTTCTATCTGCATTCAACTGCGCTTTTAATTCATCTAAGCCGTTGAATTTAACCTCGCCGCGCAGAAATTTTTCTAAACGGATGACTAACTTCTTTCCGTAGATATCTCTATTAAAATCAAAAATATTTACTTCAATCACGCGCTTTTTGCCATCCACCGTAGGGCGAACGCCAATATTCATCATGCCCGTAAACGATTCTTCATCCATTGAAATGGAAACAGCATATACC
>JAGOGG010000017.1 GCA_017996795.1 Sediminibacterium sp.
TTCTGGCTTGCATACCTTATTAATAAAAAAATTAAACCAGTATGCTGGTATTGTTGATTTTATCTAAAATTTGATGGGCAACTTCCATAGCAAGATAACCGTCAATTTCATTCACTTGTGTTGGTTTGTTATTTAAGATGGCATCTACAAATGAGGTTAATTCTAATTTAATTGCATTGAGTGGCTCAATTGAAGGTGTAGCAATTGCAATTGTTTTCTTGCCATTTGGTGTATCAATATCAAAAGAGAATACATTCTCGTCTTCTGGCTGCTTCAGTTTAATAATTTCTGTTTTCTTTTCAAGGAAATCAATTCCTATATAAGCGTCTTTTTGAAATAAGCGCATTTTTCTCATTTTCTTCATGCTAATTCTACTACTGGTTAAATTAGCTACGCATCCATTATTAAATTCAATTCTTACGTTGGCAATATCTGGTGTTTCTGTCATTACAGCTACGCCACTGGCAGCAATACTTTTGACATCACTTTTTACTAGGCTTAAAATAATGTCAATATCATGAATCATTAAGTCTAAAATCACGCTCACTTCTGTACCTCTAGGATTAAACTGAGCCAATCTGTGAACTTCAATGAACATGGGGTTTAAATTGAGGTCCTTAACAGCTAAATAGGCAGGATTGAATCTTTCCACATGACCTACTTGTAATTTAACATTGGCTTCCCTAACCATATTTACCAAGTTCTTGCCCTCTTGTAGTGTATGGGTGATTGGTTTTTCAACAAAAACATGTTTCCCTTTTCTAACGGCTTTCATGCATATCTCATAATGTTGATTCGTTGGGGTAATCACATCAATGATGTCACAAGCATCCATCAGCTTGTCTTCATCCATGAAACGCTTAAGGCCATATTTTTCTGTAACTTCTTTTGCATTGTCATTATTTGGATCAAAAAATCCAATCAACTTAATTCCTTCAATTTCTTTCCAGTTGTTTAGGTGGAACTTACCTAAGTGACCTACTCCAAAAACGCCTACTTTCAGCATAACTTAATGTATCAAATGATTGGTAAATATAAATAATTCAAAAGCCATATTGCAAATTATCAGTGGAATACATCAAAATTGGTTACGAAAGTAAGTGATGATTCGTCTAGTAATGTAACGGCACAAGCGGCTGCATGTGGCATTTCATACTTAAAGTAAAATTGACAAGTATGAATTTTACCTTCGTAAAAACCTTTTTTACTTGCAGGAATTTCAACTGATGTCAACATTTCTGCTGCTTTTGCTGCCATTTTAAGCCATTGCCAGCCAATTACGCTATAGCTCATCATTTCTAAAAATACAGTGGCATCTGCTAAATATTTCTCTATTTTGCCTTCAGCAATAAATTTATTTAAGTGTTTGATGGTCCAGCTAATTCTAGATAGTTCGTTGCTTAATGACTCTGCATCTACTTTTAAGGATTCGTACTGGCTGGCATTTTTAATGGTAAGTTGAATTTCATCTAATAACAACTGAAATGCTTTTCCTTTTTCCATCATTACTTTTCTTCCCAATAAGTCAATGGATTGAATGCCAGTAGTCCCCTCGTACAATGACATGATTTTTAAATCTCGGTAATGTTGTTGTACCGGAAAATCAGTAGTAAATCCATATCCTCCCAAAGTTTGAATTGCCAAAGCTGCAGATCTGCATCCATGTTCAGATGGATAGGTTTTTACAATTGGAGTTAAAATTTCTAACAATAAAAAATACCTGTTTTTTTCATCCGCATTATTGCTTGCATGATACAAGTCGTATAATTTGTTGCATTCAATTCCTAGTGATATAGACCCCTCTGAAATAGCTTTTTGGGTAAATAACATTCTTTGAATATCTGCATGCTGAATAATATTTACTGGCGGTTTATTCGGGTCTTTTTCGCCAGGTAATCTACCTTGTGGTCGTTCAGTGCAATATTGAAGCGATGCTTGATAAGCAGCCATTGCAACGGATGCAGCGCAAAGACCTACACTAATTCTGGCACCGTTCATCATTTGAAACATATAGCTTAGCCCCTTATGTGGCTCACCTACTAAGTATCCAATGCAATCATTGTTGTCTCCAAAACTCAGCTGTGTGGTGGCATATCCTCTTTGTCCCATTTTTTGAAAGTCGCCTGCACAATACACATCATTGTATGTTAAACCGCCCTCTTGAGTTGGTCTGAATTTAGGAACAATAAAAAGCGAGATTCCTTTTACTCCAGCAGGCGCACCCTCTATTCTGGCTAATGTGAGGTGTATGAAATTGGAACAAGCTTCATGCTGTCCGCCTGAAATAAATATTTTTTGGCCTTTTATTGAGTAACTGTTTTCAGTCAAAGGTTTTGCCGCTGTTGTAATATCGGTTAATGAACTTCCCGCTTGCGGCTCTGTAAGTGCCATAGTTCCTTGCCATTCACCTGAATATATTTTTGGCACATATTGTTCAAGCTGATCAATTGTACCAAAGCTGGTAATCAGTCCTGCAGCACCCGCAGATAAACCTAAATATCCTTGAACCCCGTTATTGGCTGCTTGGAATAAATGATGTGCCGTTCCAAAAATCATTTCAGGCAATTGCATGCCACCGTGCTCAAACAAGGCACTTCCTCCAATCCAACCTTGCTCTGCTGCGGAACGGATCATTTTTTTTAGTGCAGGATGAGTCAACACATTTCCATTGCCATCATAAGTAGCTGGTGTTGCATCCATCTCTTTAAAAAAAGGTGCAAATTCTTGGTCTGCCAATAACTTGGCCGATTCAATCATCATCCATGCTTGCTCTTCATTCAGATGAGCAAATCGCTCATGAGTAAATAACTGATTAATTGGATGAACGTTAAATAAAAGGAATTTCAATAATTCCATATTGGTATATTGGGCCATTTTTATTTTTAATTGATGACACTAATGATTTCTGCAACATAAGCTGGTTTTTCAATTCCTTCTATTTCAATGCTGCATTGTAAAAATAATTTAATTGATCCATTGGGTTGAGCTTCTGCTTTTTCTAGAATCGCTTTTAATCTGATTTTACTATCTACTTTAACTGGGCTAATAAATCGTGCTTTATTTAGACCGTAATTATAAAAAGCATTCACTTCTTTAATTTCGATTAATTCATAAAGTAAATGTGAAACCAATGACATGGTGAGGTATCCATGTGCAACTGTTTTACCTTCTGGTAAATATTGAGCTGCTTTTGCTTCATCAATGTGAACCCATTGATGGTCTTGTGTTGTAGAAGCAAATTCGTTGATCATTTGTTGCGTAATTGTCATCCATTTTCCTGGCCCAATTGTACTGCCAATATATTGTTCAATCGCATCTTTTCCTTTGATGATTAATGGATGAGGTGCTTTATTTTCATTGTTTTGATGGTTGATGATTTCCGAAGGGGAAGCAATTGTTGGCTTGTTTAATACTTTTTTTATTTCTGTTTTAATTTGGATGACGGCTTTTCCATTGACTTTTCTTTGAATCATTTCTTGTATTGCTTTGGGTGCATCTTCGAGAGAATAGAGTTGATGAATATGTTGTTTTAATTTTCCTTGTAAAATCCATTGAATCAATTGAATAAAATTTTCTCTGTTTGCACTCGATTCCCTCTCCGCAAATGCACCCCAAAAAATACCATGTACTGAACACCCTTTCAGTAATGCAATGTTAAAAGGTATTTGAGGAATAATCCCTGAAGCAAATCCCACGATTAAATAATGGCCATTCCATGTTATACTTTTTAATGCTTCTTCTGCAAAAGGTCCTCCGATGGTATCAAAAACCGTCTCTACTCCTTTATTGCTGGTAATTTCTTTGATTTTATTTTTTAAATTTTCCGTAGAATAATTGATAGTTTCATCTGCCCCTATCAATTTACAATAGGCTAACTTTTCATTGCTTGATGCGGCTGCAATTACTTTTGCTCCCATTAATTTGGCCAACATAATTGCGGCAGATCCAACTCCGCCTGCAGCGCCCAAAATCAAAACCGTTTGACCTGATTTTAGTAGTGCTTTATTTTTTAAAGCAAAATAAGCTGTCCCTAAAGTATACATGCATATGGATGCATCTAACAAATCTAATTCAGCTGGTATTGGAAAAACATGGGAGGCTTTCACACTTACTTGTTCTGCCATTCCTCCCCAACCAGTAAGTGCCATTACCCTATCCCCAATTTTGCAATTTTTTACATCAGGACCAGTTTGGATAATAATTCCTGCTATTTCTCCACCAGGAGAAAAGGGGAGTGGTGGTATAAATTGATATTTGTCTTGAATAATAAGTGTATCAGGGAAATTAACCCCACAATAATAAACATCAACCAACACCTGATCGCTACTTATTTCAGGAGCAGCAATATCGCTAAGCTCAAGTAATTCAGGGCCTCCATGTTGGGTACAAACAATTGCTTTCATATGTACAGTTAATGTACAACCATTCCAGCAATTTAAAGTCCAATCATTCGTTTTAATCTTTTTATGGTCCCTTTGAAGAGCCCGCCGTCAATTTGAATTCTTCTATCAGTAGTCCAAACCAAGGCTTTAATATTGGTTACATAAAACAATTTCCCATATCCCTTCTCTCTTAGTTTTAGCGCTAACCAGCCATCTTCGTTGGTGCCTGGAGGATGATTGAATCCATCAACAGTAAGGCCTTGCTCTCTTCTAAAACCAGAGTTAAAACCATAAGCGTTCATGGCTTCGTCCCTAAATATTTTATTAATCCACCTCATCAAATCAGCAAAATATTCGTAGAAAAAATAGGTGAATCGACCCGTGTTCCCAATTGGAATAAATGAAAACCTTCCATAAACAGAACATATATTATCATTACTAGCCAATGGTTTTACCATTTCCTCAATCCAGTCTTTGGGGTAAATGGTATCCGCATCTGCGTTTAGAATATAGATTCCTTTTGCAACAGCCAAACCAGCATTTCTTGCATTGGTAATTCCTTGTTTGGTTTCTTTAATGCAGGGAATACCACTATTAACAACCATTTCTTCTGTTTTGTCGGCAGAATTATTGTTTACTACAATTATTTCTACTGGCCATTGGGTTTCATTGTTACTCAATGACAATAAGGTTTGTAAAATATTGGCTTCCTCATTATATGCGGGCATTACAATGGATACAACGGGCTCCCCTTTAGTTAAATGCTGGTATCTTTCTTTTATTAAAGTGCTGGTATGAGCTGCGGCAGGGTTGGTGTTAAAAAGTTGACTAATATACGGGGGGATTGAAACGGGTCTCATGAATTTTAAAAATTAAGCAGAAAATGATAAAAAACTGTATAAATTCGTTTATTACATATTTAAATATATTTAGATTTCTTACATTAGCAAAATTTTAAAATATGGCATTCACCGATTCTGATACTTTAAAAATTGTTGTGGTTGAAGATGAGATGACCATGCAACTGATTTTAAAAAAATATTTAAGTACGCATTACCAAGTTGAAATCTTTAAAGATGGGGTAGATGCAATGGCTTTTTTACAACAGGGTAATGTGCCAGATTTAATCATCTCCGATTTAAATACTCCTGTAATGGGAGGCCTTGCTTTAACAAAGCAACTACGTGCTAGTGATTTTTTTAATGCTATTCCAATTATTATATTGTCTGGAGAAGAAAGCTCCGAAATGATTATTCAATGTTTGGAGGCTGGTGCAGACGATTACTTGGTTAAGCCCTTCAATCCAAAAGAACTAGAAGCCAGACTAAGAGTGGTTTTACGCAGGATTAGAAAATAATTTCATCAAATAGCCTTCATGAACACGCAACTACCTCCCCAAGATCAAGTGATTGTTTTACTCAATTGCGATGACTTTATTTTTACTGTATTTTCAGAAGCAAATTTGGGAGGTCGTGAAATAAAGCGTTTTGCGAATCCGTTGCTCTTTTTTGCCGACTGGGAAAAGAATAAATTTAATTTGGTAGCTATTGTTTCTCAAAGTGAAGTGTTGGGCACTGGGGGGATTTCTTTACTTGAAACATTGGGTAGCAAAAAAAATATAGGGGTTCCTTTCTTTTTAGTTAGTCAGCAATTAAGCGAAAGTACCGTCAAAATGACTTTAAAAGCAGGTGTGGCAGATGTATTTAAATTGCCCATCAAAAAAGAACATATTGAAATACGAATTCCTTTTTTGATTGATAAATGGGGTCAACTAAAACACACGAATAATGTGTTGGATTTTCATAAATATAAAACCCCTTTTATTAAACGGGTGTTTGATATTTTCTTTGCAGGGCTGGCTTTGTTAATGTTGTCGCCCCTTTTATTAATCATTTGTATCCTTCTACGATTAGAGTCTAAGGGGCCTATATTTTATTATGCTTTAAGAGTTGGTTCTGGTTATAGAACGTTTAAGTTTTATAAATTCAGGTCTATGTATGTAAATGCAGATAAGCGTTTAAAGGATTTAAAGCATTTGAATCAATATGCACCCAGTTCAGAAGATTCAGTTGCTAAAACTGAAGAGGAAGAATATTTGTGTGACGAATGTAAAGCAGCTGGAACTGGATGTCAATTCCCCATCTATTCTGATACCATTCAATGGTGTGAAAAACAGTACAGTGAGAACAGGAAAGCCAAAGCAGGATCTGCCTTTTTTAAATTAAAAGACGACCCTAGAATTACTAAAGTGGGCAAGTTTATAAGAAATAGTAGTATTGATGAATTGCCTCAATTATGGAATGTAATTATTGGTGATATGAGCATTGTTGGTAATAGACCTTTGCCATTGTATGAAGCAGAAAAATTGACAACCGATAAGTATGCCATGCGTTTTATGGCTCCGGCTGGTATAACTGGATTATGGCAGGTGGAAAAAAGAGGAAAAGGTGAAATGTCTGAAGAAGAAAGGTTGATGTTAGACAACAAATATGCTGAAAATCATAGCTTTTGGTACGATATCAAATTGATTCTGAGAACCATTCCTGCATTATTACAAAAAGAATCTGTGTAAGCTTCTGTTGATTTATTCAAATTGATTGTTTTTTATTCATTTATTGGATAAAGTGGGGATATCTATGCCCATGGTTTTAACTATATTATTTATCTTTAATCTTTATGAGAATCATTGATTTAGATATAAATATTTCAGTTTCACCTTGTTCTAAAATCAGGTATTTGCTTCATCCTCTAAAAAGAGTTTCTGTAAGCATATTATTTGTATGCTTTTTATTATTGAATACCAATAGTTTGAATGCTCAGGAATCGATGATTCCTGAATTGTCTTACCCTTTTTTAGAGAAATTGATTTATTCGGCCAAGCAAAATTATCCTTTGATGGCTGCAAACTTGCGCAAAGTCAATTTTGCCAATTATAATTTAAAAAAGGCCAAACTTTCTTGGTTTGATTTTTTTACTCTATCTGCATTTTATAGCCCCAACACTTCTGTTACATTAACCAATGCCACTTTAACAGGGGTTCAAATTGGGCTGTTTATCAATTTCAGTAATATTATACAGAAACCTACACTAATCAAACAAACCAAAGAGGAAGTGGCGATTGCGCAGTTAACAGCCGATCAATATGCAATCACTTTGGAAACGGATGTAAAAAATAGGTATTTCAAGTACATGCAAACTTTAACAGTGCTTCGGGTTCAAAATCAGAACGCGATTGATATTGAGGCATTGTTTAAACAAATAAAATTCAAATACGAACGAGGGGAAGAAACATTAGAGAACTATACAAAATTAATGATTCAAAATGCGGATCAAAAGCAAAAAATTATTGATGCGGAAAGTGCAGTTTTAATTGCTAAGACCACATTAGAAGAATTAGTTGGGAAAAAATTGGAAGAGATAAAGTAAATGGAATTACAGAAGTTTTTATTACTGCTATACAAAAGGAAATATATACTGGTCATTGTTCCAATGATAGCAGTGTTTATAACCTATTTTTTAGTGCGTAAACTTCCCGATACCTTTAAATCTCGATCTAGAATTTCCACAGGGTTAGTTGATCAGTCTCAACAATTTTTAGAAAAAAACAGCGGGCAAGACGAAAACAAAGCTTCCCAGCAATTCAGTAACCTAATTGAAATGAATCGACTGAAAAGAAACTTTGATCAAGTTTCCTTTCAATTAATGGTGCACGATTTAACCAGTAATAAACCGTTTAGACCCCTCAGCAAGTTATTAACAGAAATTGGTCCTGAAGCAAGAGCACACGCTTTAGATGTTTTTAAAGCGCATATTGTTTCTAAACAACCTCTTTCTTTGTTTGATAAAGATCAGTTTGGGATTAATCAATTATTGATATCAATGGGCTATGATGAAGCTACATTGCAAAAAAAAGTATTCATTTATCGGGTGAATAATAGTGACTTTATCGATTTTGAATATGAATCGGAGAATCCTTTTTTATCTGCTTTTGTAATTAATACTTTGATAGATGAATTCATTAGTTTCTACTCTAGCTATATAAAAGGTAACCAAGAAAAGGCAGTGAATTTTTTAGACCTGTTGATGAAAAAGAAGTTTGATTCATTGTCGGCTAAAACAAGGTTATTGCGAGATTATAAAATCAGAAATAGGGTTCTCAATTTAAATGAACAAGCAAAGAGCTTATACGCACAGATTGCCGATTTTGAATCAAGACTTCAAGTGGCAAAAAAAGATGTTGAATCTTTTGAAGGTGCAATAAAAGGAATTGATAAAAAGTTTAGCCCTCAAGATCGAAGGTATTTAGAAAGCGTAGTGGTAGATATTAATCAATCAGTATTAGCCACCCGAGAACGACTTCGGGTAGTAACCAACGATTTAGTTAAAAGTAATTTTGATCCAAGAATTAAGCAGCGGCAAGATTCTTTGAAAGCCTTATTGGAGCAACAGATTTTGCAGTCAACCGATCGTTTATTGGTTAGTCCGCTAGCTAATAAACAGTTGTTGGTTCAACAAAGATTTAATTTAGAAATAGCATTAGATCAATCTAGGAGCAGCATAATACCGCTTACCGATGAATTAAGAAGGTTGAATGAAAAATTTGATATGCTTGTTCCTCATGAAGCGCTGATTCAAAACTATGAGGGATTGGTAGATGTTGCTGGTAAAGAATACCTCGATATTCAAAACAGGTTTAACCAAACTTCATTAGAGTCTAGTATGACCGTTCAATTGCGACAGATTGAAATGGCAATGCCTGGGCCAGCGCAGTCTTCCAAAAAATTAATTTTAGTTGCATTAGCGGGTATTATTAGTTTCATATTTTGTTTAGCTGCTTTGTTTGTGATTTTCTACTTAGATGATAGTATTCAAAATGCCACCGATTTAGCCAATAAAACCAATTTAGCTGTTTTGGCTTACCTCCCTTTTATCAATACTTCAATGTTAGATTTAACCAATCTTTGGAAGAATGGTGAAGGGAATAAAGTAACGATTGCATTCAAAAATTTACTTCGCTCTCTTCGTTTTGAAATTGAAAGAGAAATGGGGCATAAAAAGCAATTAGTAATCACTAGTTTGTCTGATGGGGAAGGCAAAACCTTAATATCACTTGGCTTAGCATATGCATATTCAATGGTAAATAAGCGCGTACTAGTAATAGACGGCAACTTTGATCAACCTACTATAACAGCAACCACTGGCACCAATTGTTATTTAGAAGATTATTTAAAAAATAGAATTACCCTTTCTGAAATTATTAAAGAGGGTAAAGTAAGTGTATTAGGCAATAGGGGGGGCGATACTTCAATTTTTGAATTTTGTGATGAGTCTATTGTTAAACCTAAGTTGGCATTTTTGAGAGATGTTTTTGATATAATTATTATTGAAGCTCCTGCAATGGACAAGTTGAATAAGTCTAGAGAATGGATTGTACTTGCAGATAAAGTTGTTGCAATATTTGCTGCTGGTTCTACTATTAAAAATGGCAAGAATCAAAGTGTACAGTACTTGTATGATTTGGGGGATAATTTTGCTGGTTGGGCTTTAAACAAACTAATTATCAATCGCCTGAATAAGATTCCTAAATAATTTTAATGCCCCGCTATGAATATTCAAGATATCATCAAATTGATTTGGTATGTTTTTCAAATAGCAATTGGGTACAACTTGGTTTTACCATTTTTATTATTGGTGCTTTACGCCTTAATTAAAAAGAAAACGGAGTATAAATTAACTTCTAAGCCCGAAGCTGATTATGCAATTATTGTTACTGCCTATGAGCAAACGACTTTAATTCCCGCTGTTGTTGCCTCTTTATTAAAGCTGAATTATAGCAATTTTCTTATTTATATTGTTGCTGATAAATGTGATGTATCCGATTTAAAGTTTGAAGATGACAGAGTTATAGTGCTTAGACCTGAACAAACTTTGTCTAGTAATACCCGGTCTCATTTTTATGCAATTAATCGATTTAAAAGGGCACACGAAAGGTTGACTATTATTGATAGTGATAACTTAGTTGATCCTAATTACTTACTAGAGTTAAACAAACTATTTGATTTAGGCTTTAGTGCTGTTCAAGGAGTCAGGGATGCTAAAAATTTAGATACACTTTATGCCGCATTAGATGGGGCTAGAGATATTTATTATCATTTTTATGATGGGAAACTGTTGTACCATGTGGGGTCTTCTGCTACACTAGCTGGCTCTGGAATGGCCTTTACCACTCAATTGTATAAAGAGTGCCTTGGTCATCTAGATATAACGGGTGCAGGTTTCGACAAAATTTTGCAAAAAGAAATAGTGTCAAGGGGATATCGTATCGCTTTTGCTAATGAGGCAATTGTTTTTGACGAGAAAACATCTAAGAGCGATCAGTTGGTTAATCAAAGAGCCAGATGGATTAATACTTGGTTTAAATACTTTTCATTTGGTTTTGGATTAATTGGAAAAGGGATTTTTCAATTCAACTGGAATAAGTTTTTATTTGGATTGATACTACTAAGGCCACCTCTATTCATTTTCCTATTGATTGGATTGTTTTGTATGCTTTTAAATTTGATACTAAATCCTTTTCTCGCTTTGATTTGGTTTTTAGGTTTTGTAATATTTATCATTGGATTTATTCTGGCGCTTGCAATCAATAATACCGATGCTCGAATCTATAAATCTCTTTGGGGCATTCCTACATTTATCTTTTATCAAGTTTTATCATTGTTAAAAGTTCGCAATGCCAATAAACATTCAGTAGCAACCAAGCACTTTCACGCTGATAAGAAAACTCAATAAAGAAAAAATGGTACAAAAACTCAAGAGCTTTATTCAATTAGTTATTCAAAAAATATTGGGTTATCGTACTTATTTATATGTTTTTAGTATTTATAGGGCTTTGAAATTTAGGCTGTTTAGGGATGATGCAGATTTCAATATTTTCATTGACTTAGTAAAATCGGATAAGCCCTCCACAATCATTGATGCGGGGGCAAATGTGGGGTATACTGCAGTAATTTTTGCAAAAGAATTTCCGCATTATTCCATTGTTGCTTACGAGCCAGTATCCCTTTTATCTGCAATCATTACTAAAGTGGTGAATTTTTTTAAACTTCAGAATGTATCTGTTAAACAGCTGGCACTTGGCAACTCTAATGGTTTGGTTACAATTAAAACACCTATCATTAGTGGAGTTAAAAAACAAGGATTGAGTTTTATTGATGTTGCAGTAGAAAGAGAAGATGCTGATTTGCTTAATAATTTTTTAGAAGAGCAAGTTCAAATGGTTTCTTTGGATGGTGATTTAATGAATCAACTAGCTTATCCCTTGTCTGGAATTAAAGTGGATGTGGAAAATTTCGAATACTTTGTACTGCAAGGTGCGATTGAGTTGATTAAACAATATAAACCAATTGTCATGGCAGAACTTTGGGACAATGCTAGGAAAAATGCTTGTATTGATTTAATGAAAAATGAAGGGTATGATGTTAAAGTGATTAGCAATAAGACTTTAGTAGATTATACCAATCAGCAATCCTTGAATTACTTTTTTATACCTAAATAAGAATAACTTTATTATTATTAAATAGGAAGCATGAAAACAAAGCCAGCCACAAAAAGACTTTCAAAGGAGGAGCAGGAAATATATGACCAACAAAGGTTAGACTATTTAACTAGGTTGGCGGCTCTTGCACTTGCTGGCGTTAGTGTGTACTATTTCTTCGTAAAACTATTGTTTCTATAATGGAAGAACCTTTTCAAATACCAATTGGTCAAGACAAAAAGAAAAGGGGATTGCTCACCATACTTCACGATTTTTTTCTTGTCAATAAAATGGGTGGCCCAGTTGGGTTATTAATTTTTATTGGAGCAGCAGTATTTTTTTCATTGGTTGTTGCAAAATTAGGGATGGTGCCGGGGGTATTATTGGCCTTATTAATGGTAGGTCTTCCTTTTGTACTAGGGATTATTTTTTATCCTCAGTTTGGAGTGTTAACTTTTATTGTAGCTGCCTATTTTATCATGTTTATAGGTAGGATGAATATTATAGACTTCCCATTAGGCACTTTGATGGATGGTATGGAAGTTTTATTGGTGCTTGGAATCTTTATTCAACAAAAGAAACAATCCAATTGGACATTATTTAAAGGACCTATCACAGTGATCATTCTTATTTGGATCATGTATAATTTTATTGAGGTCATTAATCCAACAGCGGAATCTAAATTGGCTTGGGTGTATACTGTAAGATCTGTTGCTGTAATCATGCTTACATTTTTTGTGTTCTTGTACAATATTAGAACCATACAATTTCTAAAACTGGTTTTAAAACTTTGGCTTGGATTATCCGTTTTTGCAGCATTGTATGCATATAAGCAACAGTTTATTGGTTTTACTTCTTTTGAAGAAGCATGGCTGTATTCTGATCCTGAAATTGCTGGATTGCTTTTTATTGGCGGTCAGTGGAGGAAGTTTTCCATTTTTACTGATCCTGTTGCGTTCTCCTATAATATGGTGGTAAGTGGATTAATGTGTATTGGGTTATTGTCTGGTCCGTTTTCTGTTCGAACCAAAATTCTAATAGGTATAACATTGTTCTTATGTTTTAGCTCTATGTTGTTTTCAGGAACAAGAGGTGCATATGTTCTTCCACCTGTAGCATTGGCTTTGTATTCTATTTTAAAGTTCAATAGAAGGGTGATGATCGGTGCAATAGTTGGTGCAATTGGTTTTGCCGCATTGATTTTTGTTCCTACTACAAACCCAACAATTTATCGATTTCAAACGGCTTTTAAACCTTCTGATGATGCATCATTTAATGTGAGGAAAATTAATCAGAAACGCATTCAACCTTTTATACAGAGTCATCCTTTGGGTGGCGGGCTTGGATCAACTGGAATGTGGGGTAAGCGATTTTCACCCAATTCTTTCTTAGCTAATTTCCCTCCAGATAGTGGGTATGTGCGTGTAGCAGTAGAAGCAGGATGGTTGGGGTTATTGGTATTTTGCACCTTAATGTTTATCATTTTAAAAGTGGGGATTAATAATTATTACAGCATTAAGGACCCTACACTTAAAGCGATTTGTTTGGCAATGATTCTGGTGGCTTTTGCTTACCATATTGGTAATTATCCTCAAGAGGCAATTGTTCAGTTTCCTTCTAATACATTATTTTATTTGGTTGCTGCTATTATTGTTATTACCAAGCGACTGGATGATGAACAACAACTATCCATTACACAAAATAAAATTTCACTATGATAACAGGAAGGGATATCATAATCGTAGGTCAACAGCCCTGGGATGTAGAAATTGGCAGTAATTGTAAAAATATTGCTTTAGAGTTTAGTAAACATAACAGAGTGCTTTATGTAAATTCTGCATTGGATAGAGTGAGTTTAATGAAAGGTGCATCCGATCCTAAAATTTTGAAGCGTAATAATATTATTAAGCACAAAGAATCAGGGCTTGTTCAAATTAATCCCACCATGTGGAATCTTTATCCGGATACGATTGTTGAATCAATCAATTGGATAAAAATTCATTCAGTTTTTAAATTTTTAAATAGAATTAATAATGAACGATTTGCTAAATCGATATTAAGGGCCGTAAGCGATTTAGGTTTTTCTAATTATATTCTATTTAATGACAACGATATGTTTAGGAGCTTTCATTTAAAAGAGCTGCTAAAGCCAAGTGTAACGGTGTATTATTCAAGAGATTATATGTTGGCGGTGGATTATTGGAAAAGACATGGTGAAAAGTTAGAGCCTAAGTTGATTGCAGAATCAGATGTATGTGTTGCTAATTCTACCTACCTGGCCGACTATTGTAGGCAATACAACCCTCATTCTTATTATGTAGGACAAGGTTGTGAATTAGATTTATTCATGGAATATACAGCAACCGAATTGCCCAATGATGTGCAACCAATTCCAGGTTTACGAATTGGATATGTAGGTGCTTTAAGTGGCATGCGATTAGATATTTCACTCTTGGTTGCTATTGCAAAAGCAAAACCCAACTGGAGTATTTTATTAGTTGGTCCTGAGGATGAATCGTTTATCACCAGTGAACTTCATGCCTTAAGTAATGTCTATTTTTTAGGTTCAAAAAATCCTTCCCTTTTGCCTGAGTACATACATGCTTTTGATATTTGTTTAAATCCTCAAGTAGTCAGTCAGGTGACTATTGGTAATTATCCAAGAAAAATAGATGAATATTTAGCAATGGGTAAACCCGTAGTGGCTACCAGCACCCCTTTTATGGAAGCAGTGTTTAGTAATCATACTTATTTGGCTAATACAGTGTCGGAATACATTCATTTAATTGAAAAAGCACAAAGCGAAAACAGCCACGAATTGGCTAATATGCGCAGGGCTTTTGCTGCAACACATACTTGGGAAAACAGTGTTGCTGAAATATATAAAGCAATACAAAAACATTTATAGGCTTATATTTAGCTTATTTTAGATGTATACTTGAACTATATGCTGAAAAAACTGGTACATAAGCTCAATAATAAACACTTTTTATCTCTTGCAGGTAATGGGGCCATGTCGGTTTTAGCAATGATTACAGTTGCTGTATTATATAGAGCATTAACTGTTGAGGAAATTGGGTATTGGGTCTTCTTTCAAACGGTTGCCGTTTTATTGGATACCTTTCGAACGGGTTTTTTGCAAATAGCTTTGGTGAAATTTTATACAGGAACCACAAAGGAAAGGGCTAACGAAGTAATCGGGTCTGTTTGGTATTTAGCTGTAGGCATAACGCTTGTAATGGGATTAGTAAACTTGGCATTTGTTCCATTTATGGATTCTTTCAAAGACCCTGCAGTATTGGTTATTATTCAATGGTTTGGATTAAGCTTTTTAGCTACACTGCCTTCGGGAATTACTTCATGGATTTTACAAGCAGATCAAAAATTTGATAAACTTTTAATTCTTAGGGTCATAACACAGGGTAGTTTTATTTTGTCAATCGTTGCATTAATTCTTTTTGACCAAATGAATTTGCGATCTGTTTTTATTGTAAATCTTGCTTCCGCGTCATTAGCAAGCATTATTGCAATTTTATTTGGATGGTCTGGGATTTCCGCTTTCTTTTCAAAAACAAAAGCTTGTGTAAAAGAGATTTACCATTTTGGAAAGTTTAGTGTTGGCACTACTATTAGTGCTAATATGTTAAGAAGTGCAGATACTTTTATTGTTGCCTATATGTTAGGCCCTGCGGCTGTAGCCATTTATAATTTACCAGGAAGATTAATGGAAATCATTGAAATCCCTTTGCGTAGTACTTTAGCAACAGCCATGTCTTCTTTGGCTAAAGCCTTTAATAATGGGAATAAAAGAGAAGTAGCGTATATTCTACAAAAGTATGCGGGAACATTAACGCTGGCTTTTGTGCCTCTTGCTTTAGGAGCAATTTTATTTGCAGACATAGCAACAGGTTTATTAGGTGGAGGTAAATATGTAGATTCTGAAGCAGCTAATTTGCTTAGGATTATGATGGTCTTAGCCATATTTTACCCTATTGATCGATTCATTGCTGTGTCTTTAGATATTATTCATCAGCCTAAAGCCAATTTTATCAAAGTATTATTGATGCTACTCGTTAATATACTTGGCGATTTTGTGGGTATATATTTAACGGGTAATTTATACGGCGCAGCATTTGCCACTAGTTTGCCCCTAGTAGTTGGAATTTTTTATGGTTATTATTGTTTTAATAAACATATTCCATTTAAATTGTCGATGGTATTTGTTTCAGGATATATCAATATTAGAAAAATGGTACGCAAAAACCTTTTTAAAAAGTAACGCATGATGGTGGCCCATTTTATATTAGCACATGCATATCCAGACCAATTGTGTCGTCTGGTTAATCGGCTGTCATATTCGAATACGGTCTTTTTTATTCATGTAGATTTAAAATCAAATATTCATGATTTTGAACTGGCATTGGCTAACAACCTCAATGTTCATTTTATTCAAAATAGGGTAGATATCCAATGGGCAACTTACAGTATGGTTGATGCCACTATTAATGGGTTTAAAGAAATAGTGAATTCCGGACTGAATATTGATTATGTAAACCTGCTTAGTGCGCAAGATTATCCTATTCAATCTTCAAAAAATTTTCATAGTTTTTTGAGTGACAATCCAGGGAAAGCTTTTATGCATTGTTTAGATGTAGAAACAGAGTGGACAGAGGCAATTTCTAGGGTAAAAGAATATCATTTTAATCATTGGAATTTCCCTGGCAAATTTAAGATTCAGAACCTAATCAATTTCATCCTTCCAAATAGAAAAATGCCTGAAGGGCTGATTCCTGTTGGGCGATCTCAATGGTTTACTGTAACACTTAAGCATATTGTGTTTCTCGTAAAGCGAATTGAATCTTCGCCGCATATAGTCAAGTTTTTCCGCTATTCATGGGCGCCTGATGAACTCATATTTCAAACACTCTTGTATAACTCTTCCTTTAAAGAAGATATTGTAGGAAATAACCTGCGTTATATTGATTGGTCCGAGGGTCAGAAAAATCCTAAGTTGCTAACCAAAGATGATTATAATTCGTTCATGCAATCAGGAAAATTCTTTGCTAGAAAATTTACTCCTAATGATGTAGTGCTTGATATGATTGATGAAGCAATTAAATAAGTTTACTCCTTTTTATCTTGTGCAACAAAAGCTTTGATGAAAAAAAATATCCCAATAAAAATGACCACTAGGGCAAATGCATCTGAAACGGTAAATCCGTCGTGTTCATTAAAGTAAAAGAGTGTAGCTATTTCAAATTCTGCAGAAGTAGGGGTAACAATCATCAAAAAGCCGATGGTGATAAATAAGAGGCCTACGCCTGAATAAGCTAATCCAGCTGCCCAATTGATTGCTTTGTCTGGCAAGTTTTTTACACTAAAAGAACGATGTTGTCTCAATAATTTGTCCATGTCTAGAACAATTTCTTCGCTGCCTTTTGCATTGTCGGGTTGGTAAGTATTTAGACTACTTACTTTATATGTTTTTTCCATCGTATGCAAGAAAAGGTGTTGCATTTCCATGGCCTTTTGTTTGCTTACGGGTTGTTTTTCTAACTCTTCTAATAGTTCAGCAAAAACTCTTTCAACTTTTAAAACCTGACTGTTATCTGTAGCCATTTTACCTAATATTTCACTTTCTCCGCTAATTTAGATAATTTACGTTACTAATATTAGTTTTAGATAAATGAAAAGAGTTTCCATCATCACCGTCAATTTTAATCATAGTTATGTAACAGATGAATTGCTTAATTCAATTCGAGATAAAAACAGCTATGTTAATATAGAGATCATAGTGGTAGATAATGGGAGTGCCGATAATCCTGTACCTCAATGGCAAATCAAATATCCTGAAGCAAATTTTATACGTTCTGAAATCAATCTTGGTTTTGCGGGAGGAAATAACCTTGGATTGGCTGCTGCTACTGGAGATTATTTGTTCTTTGTAAACAACGATACTGAGTTTACAGAAGGGCTTATTGATATTTTGGTTAATACATTAAATAGTCATCCTTCCATTGGAGTGATTTCCCCTAAACTCTTGTATTATGATCAACCAACTATGCTACAATATGCTGGGTATACGCCAATGAATTATATAACCGCAAGGAATAGCTGCATTGGACAATTTGAAACAGACCAAGGACAATATGATCAATTAGTAGGACCAACAGGATTTGCGCACGGTGCTGCCATGATGGTTACAAGAGAAGCAATTGAAAAAGCAGGTCCAATGGCAGAGAATTTCTTCTTATATTATGAGGAATTAGATTGGGCTGATAGAATTAGGCACAATGGATTTGAAGTTTGGGTGAACATGAAAGCAACCATATTTCATAAAGAGTCGGTTTCAGTAGGTAAAAAGAGTGCACTTAAAGAATATTATATGAATCGGAATCGAATCCTCTTTATAAGAAGAAATGCACCATTTGTGAAAGCAATTTTCTTTTACATTTATTTTTTATTGGTAGTTACACCTAGGAATGTAATCAGCTATATAAAAGAGAAAAACTACCCTTTCATCAAGCAACTATTCAGAGCCATATGGTGGAATTTATCGAATGGAATCAACAGCAGTCATTTAGGATATAAGCCTTAAATAATTTTATGGAACTATTTTTTTGGATTTCAATCGCGGTGATCTTGTATACCTATTTGGGTTATGGGTTACTATTGTTTGTGCTTTTAAAATTTAAAAGCTTGCTATTGGGTAAAAAACAAATACCCGCTATTGGGTATACTCCTTCGGTAACTGTTGTGGTGGCTGCGTATAATGAAGCATATTGTATAGAAGAAAAAATTCTAAATACACTGGCTTTAAATTATCCACAAGAAAAAATCAAGTTTGTTTTCATTACAGATGGGTCAACAGATGAAACGCCTTCCATTATTGCAAAATATCCTCAAATTCTTGGAATGCATGAGCCAGGGAGAAGTGGTAAAATTGCTGCAGTACACCGCGCAATGGGTAAAGTTGACACCGAAATTGTGGTATTTACCGATGCCAATACCATGCTGAATAAAGACGCCATTTTACTCATGTGTAGGCATTATCAAGATCAAAAAGTTGGGGCAATTGCAGGAGAAAAAAGAGTGCAGATTGATGACAATGCAGACGCAACAGCTGGTGAGGGCTTTTATTGGAAATATGAATCAAAATTAAAAAAATGGGATTCTGAATTGTATTCAGTGGTTGGTGCTGCAGGCGAATTGTTTAGCATTAGAACCAACTTATATCAGCCTGTTGAGCCCGATACCATTCTAGACGATTTCATGATATCCATGAATATTGCGTTGAAAGGTTTCAAAATTGTTTATGAACCGGATGCTTATGCAACAGAATTGGCTTCTGCAAACACAGGAGAAGAGTTAAAACGGAAAATTAGAATAGCAGCTGGCGGAGTTCAATCTACCATTCGTTTAAGGGCCTTACTTTTACCTTTCAAACAGCCAGTTTTAAGCTTTGAATATATTAGCCATCGTATTTTAAGATGGGTGGTTACTCCTTACTTAATGATTTTAGCTTTTATAGTAAACATAGTATTAGTTGGGAGCTTAGGATACATGAATATATATGGATTAATGTTGTTGGGGCAACTGTTCTTTTATACAGCAGCTTTATTGGGATGGGTAATGGAGCAAAAGCAACTTAAAGTGAAACTATTCTTTATTCCCTATTATTTTTGTTTAATGAATTATGCCGTTATTGCTGGATTTGCTCGATATTTCTTTGGGGAGCAATCTGTTTTATGGGAAAAAGCAAAGCGAAAATAAGTTTGGTTTATTTTTTTGATGTATCTTCAATAATACCAAGCGAATAACATTTGTAAAAGTAGAACTTTAGCTAGATGATTAATAAAATCCTTTGTGTAGATGATGATAGCATTTCGCTAACTATTTCAAAATTACTTTTGAAGCGGACGGGGTTTACAAACGATGTAGTTACTGCAGTAGATGGAAGCGATGCACTTGATTATTTTAAGGATCTATTTGCAACGAGTTCTCAACCAGTGGAAGATTCTCCTTCTTTAATTTTACTAGATATCAATATGCCTGTTATGAATGGCTGGGAGTTTTTGGAAGCTTATATACCTCTATTTGCAGATAAACTACCTAATACTAAAGTCATTATTC
>JAGOGG010000151.1 GCA_017996795.1 Sediminibacterium sp.
GGTTGATACTGAAGTTCTTCAGAAAATCAACACTACAACAACTACCCCTGCGCCTGCTGCTACTGGTGTTCAACAAGCGCCCGCTGCTACGGTACCTGCAAAAACCGACACTTTGAAAAAATAAATATATTTCCACTTATTTTAAACCCTGCCTCTAACAAAGACAGGGTTTTTTATTTATTTTACTGTATGGCTCGAAAAAAACAACCCTCTCCAAAATCGTCCAATAAGGTGAAGAAACCTTTAGTTATTGTTGTTATTGCAATATTATACATTGCAATAATTCTCTATTGGCTATTTGCTTTATCAGCAACTGCATTTGATGAAAAAAGCAGAATGGTTACGATTGAAAAAGACAACACGCAAAAATCTGCCGTTTTAAAAGTTTTTGAAGAAGCTGGCATTTTAAAATACAACGCGCTATTGGGTATAGCTGGAGCCCCGTTTAATATTTGGGATAAAATGAAGCCCGGCAGGTATGAAATAAAGAAAGGGCAAAGCATTATTGATATTGTTAGAATGCTTAAAAACGGAAAACTAGCAGAAGTTAAATTGGTTATTAATAGGGTTAGAACCAAAGCAGAATTTGCCAAATTAATCAGCAAACAATTCATGACCGATTCTATCATGGTCATGGAATATTTAAGTTCAAATGATTCATTAGCAGTTATTGGGTCAGACACTACCCTATTATTTACCAAAATAATACCTGACACTTACAACTATTTTGCAGATGCTTCCATGCAAACCATACTTCAAAAATTGAGTACAGGATCTAATAATTTTTGGGAGAAAAATAATCGACTCCAAAAAGCAGCTGCATTAAAAATGACCCCTGAACAAGTGTATATTCTTGCTTCGATTGTGGAGGAGGAAACCAATTACGATGCGGATAAATACAAAATTGCAAGTGTTTATATCAATCGATTAAAAAAACAAATGCCTTTGCAAGCCTGTCCTACCATCAAATATGCGATGAATGATTTTACCATCACCCGTATTTATGAAAAATATTTAACCAACCCCTCCCCTTACAATACGTATAAAGTGAAAGGATTACCTCCTGGTCCTATTTGCACTCCTTCTCCAAAGACTATTGATATTGTTTTAGATGCGCCCCAAACAGACTATATTTATTTTGTAGCAAAAAGTGATTTTAGTGGTTATCACCATTTCAGTAATAATTACGAAGAACACAATGCCAAAGCAAAGGAATACCAGAAAAAATTAGATGAATACATGTTGAAAAAAAGGACGGAAAAACCATAGCATGACTAAACTCGAAAGAATTATACTAAACTGGCCCCCTATTGCTTTTGTAATACGAAAAAGCAAAGCCTTGTATATTCCGGGTTTTCAAGGCATCCCCTTATACGATGTTGTCGTTTTCTTTATTAAACAAGTAAATAAAATTGGATTAAATGAAAGAGCTGCAGCCATTTCATTTAATTTAATTATGGCTTTGCCAGCAACTATTCTATTCTTGTTTTCAATACTACCTTATTTCCCAGAATTCCTTAACATTAAGCAACAAATGCTTGCGCTATTTGAAGACATTAGTCCTAACTCAAATACTTATAAAATTATCGCGAATTTAATGGACGACCTTATGCAAAGAAGCTTAGGGGTCTTCTCATTTGGATTTTTATTGGTGGTGTATTACGCCTCAAATGCAATGATGTCGTTGATCATTACTTTTGATCGCTCGATTATGGAACACAAGCGATTTTTCCTTCATCAGCGTTGGAAAGCCATACAACTTACTACCATTATCATTTTATTATTGATTGCTTCTACTTTAATTTTACTAGGACAGGAACAACTCACTTATTTAATCAAGCAACTACTAGGCGTTAAAAAATCAAACCTAGTTTGGCTCAACAGCATTAGATGGGTAGTCATTATTGGGTTATTCTTTTATGGCATAGCATTCATCTATAAGTATGCACCTTCTGTAAAAATCAGGTGGAAACTCGTTTCTCCTGGTTCACTTTTGGCTACTGCACTTATTCTAAGCACTACTTTGTTGTTTTCGTATTGGGTTAATAATTTTGGGAATTACAATAAGGTATACGGATCAATTGGTACCATCATGATACTAATGATTTTGGCTTATATCAATTCGTTGATTCTATTAATTGGTTTTGAATTAAATGTGAGCATAACCTATTTAACCCAACATGCTGCACAAAGAAAAAAATTGCAAGAATCAAATAGCGGAAAAACTAGCCCATAAAGTTTTTATTTGTTCAGCATCTGGGTGTGGTTGTTTACCCTGATCATACAACCCCGCTACTTTTCTTTGCCTAAATGCTTCATATATTGCAACTGCACATGCAACAGAAATATTTAAACTAGGGATCATTCCAACTTGTGGAATAATAAAATTACCATCCGCCAAGTCCCTTGCTTCCTTAGAAACCCCTTTATGTTCGTTGCCAAAAACCAAAGCAATACTATTGGTTAAATTGATATCATAAACCGATTTACTCGACTCACCTAAATAAGTAGTGTAAATAGCCTGGTATTTTGTTCTAAGTGCGGCAAAGCATTCGTTCACGTTATTAAAGGAATGTATGGTCAACCATTTATTAGCACTACTACTGCTTTTTATACCATAATAGCCTTCTTTGGGTAATTGGGTATTTAACACATAAATATCTTGTATTCCTACAGCATCACAAGTTCGCATGACTGCATAAATATTATGCGGGTCATGTACATTTTCCATAACCACAGTAAGGCCATTTTGACGCTTATTGATTACTTCTTCTAATTTCTTGGCTCTTTCTGGTGTCATAATGATACAAACAGGTTGGTATTTTAGGGCAAATCGCTGTGTAATGGAGCAAAATTGCAATTTAGTCTTGATTTATTAATATATTTTTGTAAGGTACCCGTTCGTCAACCCTATGACAGCAAGACTCATCCGTGCAGAGAACTTACTCTGGGCGGTACCTATACTATTTGGCCTATTGGCCAACTACGCCGCTCACAGCGACGTAGCACTGGTATATTTAGACGACAACTACTATATTTTAACTTTCCCAACCATTATTGGTATCAGTTTATTAGTGATGCTGATTCCTTTTATGATGCACTCTGTCTTAAGAGATTTAGGACAAAGAAGCTTTTTTGCATCTTGGGCTCATGTATTCTTCTCCTGCTTATTGATAGCCACCATTCTCTTCATTTATACTTATGCCCTACCCATTAATATCAAGTGGAGATACTATATGGGAGAATTGCCTGCTTTTAAAAAATGGTCCTATTACAATACGCTTGCCTTGGGTATATTTCAGTTATTGGTTTATATACAAGCTGCTTATCTTATTTACGGTGTAGGTGTTTTAGTAAAACATAGAGTAGACCAAAAAAGGTTGGAAAGGGAACATTACGATTATATTATAGATCATTTAGATCCAAATAATACAAGTGGTCTTTCTAAGAGTGCAGTTGCATAATATTTATTATTCGTTGGCTAGCCCCATTGCTTCCCTTTTCATTTTATAGGCTGTCTCTTTTCCAACATAGTTTTCAATTTTCTGCTCAACAAAATAAATCAAAGGCGTCAACAAAATGGCCATGGTAAACTTATACATATAGTTCACTACACCAATGGCTAAAACCAATTGCCAGCTCCAACCATTTCCAATTTTAAAAGCAATAAACAATACAACAAAACTATCTACCATTTGAGAAACCATGGTTGATCCGGTAGCTCTTAACCAAACCCATTTTTCACCGGTTGCTTTTTTGATTTTATGAAAAATGGTTACGTCTACAATTTGACTCACAAGAAAAGCAGTTAAACTTCCAACTATAATCCACATACCTTGACCAAAAATGCCGCCAAATGCCAATTGCATATTGGGTATTCCTTTATCGGTTCCAGAACCTATCCAGAAATCTGCAGGAGGTATTTCCATTGCTGCATAAAACATCACAAACGCATATAGTATGAGCACCACAGCTGTGTAACTAATTCTTTTAACCGATTTAGGCCCATAATATTCATTCACAATATCGGTAATCACAAATTCCAGTGGCCATAAAAGTACCCCACAAGTAAGGTTGAATGCCAACCCAGATTGTCCAAAAAGTTGAAAGTTGAATGGATTTATTCCAAATAATTTTTCAAGCGAAAAGATTTTCCCACCAATACACTCAGCTATCAATGCATTGGCCACAAAGAAGGCGGTAATCCCTAAAAAGAGTTTAGTGGGCTTATCACTTAGTATTTTATTTATCACTATGGAAGTATTAAGTATACAAACATTTGAATAATCAACAAACTCAAATTAAAAACAGCGATCCACTTTGGTAATCTGATGGTTGATTTACTGACTAACACCGATCCATACCAAATGTTCGCAATCAAATTCTGTATAGGGGCTACCATCCAACCTAATAATACCACCATAGAACTAAGGTCTTTGTTGGGTATAAAATCATAAGTCCTTTGTATGATTAAACATAAAATAAATAGCATATTACAGATAAAAGCCATTCTTGTGGCAAATAAAAGTGGTCTCATACCATAAAGTTATTAGGTTTGCTGCATATTTTAAATTCTATGAACAGGATCAATTGGAAAGCTTTAATGCCACATGCACTTGCGGTGGTGATTTTCTTATTAGTTGCCCTTATTTATTGCAAGCCAGCTTTGGAAGGTAAAGTATTGCAACAACACGATGTAACCCAATGGAAAGGGATGGCACAAAATTCTTTTCAAGCAAAAGAACGTACTGGTCATTTTCCACTTTGGACCAATGGGATGTTTGGTGGTATGCCCGCTTATCAAATCACAGGCATCAGTGAAAACCCAGTATCTGTTGGATATTTAGGGGATATTATTTTGTTAGGATTCCCCAAGCCTGTGGGTGTTTTCTTTTTAGCTTGCTTGTGTTTTTACTTTTTAACGCAAGTGCTTAGTATCAATGCCTATATTGGTATTGTTAGTGCATTGGCATATACCTATGCAACTTATAACCCAATTATATTGGCAGCAGGCCACGACACTAAAATGAATGCGATTGCTTATTTACCTGCGGTAATTGGCTCATTAATCTTAATCTATAATAAAAAATATATTTCAGGTACAGCATTAACAGCACTATTCACAGCGCTCCTTTTAGGAGCAAACCATTTACAAATTACTTATTATGGTTTTTTAATCATTCTATTTATGAGTGTTGCTTTTGCTATTACCTGCATTAAAGCAAAAGACTGGAAACATTTAGTTAAATCTGCAGGCTTAGCCATCATGGCCGCCCTTTTGGGAATTTTAGTAAATGCGGTTACTTTA
>JAGOGG010000152.1 GCA_017996795.1 Sediminibacterium sp.
ATTTGGAAAGCTGTGTATATTCTTCAAAAAGCCAATGCTGCTCCTGTTTGGGATGTAAACCAATTAGCAGGTATGGTGAATAATTTGCAGGAACAGGTTAGTACGCTTAAGAAGAAGTTGAATTAGTATGAGCCGAAATCATCAGTATAAAGCAACCATTAAATGGACCGGAAATTTAGGTACTGGAACAAGTGAATATAAAGGGTATTCGAGAAGCCATTTAATTCAAGTGGATGGGAAGCCACCAATTGAATCCAGTTCCGACCCTGCATTTAGGGGTGACCCCAATCGCTATAATCCTGAAGAAATGTTGCTTGCTGCTTTGTCTTCTTGCCATATGCTTTGGTATTTGCATTTCTGTGCTGAAGCGGGTATTATTGTTACTTCCTATGTAGATCATGCCGAGGGTACAATGGTGGAAGATCAAACGGGTAGTGGAAGGTTTACAGAAGTAATTTTAAAGCCATCAATTTCATTAGCAAATATGCAAATGATGGATCAGGCAAATGCTTTACATGTCAAAGCCAATCAATTTTGTTTTATTGCGAATAGTTGCAACTTCCCTGTAAAACACCAAGCCATATACAGTATTGGTTAGCTGTACAAATCTGCAGCTATCCTAAAAGTATTGCAGTGTGCTTCTACTATGGTTTTCACATCTGGAGAATAACCACCCCCCAATGCCACAGTTACAGGTATTTGGTGTTGCTTTAATTGATCAAATACAATTTGATCTCTCTGTTTGCATTCGTTCAGGCTTACTTTTAGTTTGCCAAACTTGTCGGTTTCTAAAATGTCTACCCCCGATAAGTAAAATGCAAAATCTGGTTTTACTTGATTAATCAATTTGGGAACTGTCTCTTCTAATATGGCCAGGTATTCTTGACCAATTGTACCATCTTTTAATCCAATATCTAAATCAGATATTTCTTTATGGAAAGGATAATTATGTGCTCCATGCATGCTGAAGGTAAATACCCTTTCTTCATTTTCCATCAATTTGGCGGTGCCGTTTCCTTGGTGCACATCTAAATCAATGATTAATATTTTTTTGGCAAACTGTTTGCGCAATAAATAATTTGCTGCAATAGCCATATCATTCAAAAGGCAAAAACCTTCTCCTCTATCTGCAAAAGCGTGGTGGGTACCCCCCGCTACATTTAAAGAAACCCCGCATTCCATTGCATTTAAACAAGCATCAATGGTGCCTTGTGTGATTATTAATTCTCTTTTTGTTAATTCAGGGGATTGTGGGAAGCCAATTTTTCTTTGTTCGGATGCACTTAATTGTTGATGCAATAATTTATTTAAATATGCTTGATCGTGGGTGTATAAAATAATTTCTTCTTTGCAAATTGTAGGGGCGAAAAAATTTTCTGCGGTATAGGTTCCTTCATACATCAATTGTTCAGGAATCAATTGATACTTCAACATCGGGAACCGATGGTTCTCGGGTAATGGGTGGGCATAAATGGGATCAAATGCTATTTTAATCATGCTAGTTTTATAATATTATCATTCGCAATAGCATATACCTGGTCTTGTTTTTTAGGCTTTACTATGGCCAATCCACTAAACTTACTAAAAGCGGGTAAAATGCATTGGTTTTGTGTAAAATAAAAACAAGGGAACCGTAGAGATTGTTTACCTATACCTCTCATTTGTATTCCGGGGTGAACATGTCCAGAAAAAACAAAAGTATTTTCCTTTACAAGAAAATCATTTTCTGAAGGATCGTGTTGAAAACGAAATTGACCAATCTCGTAAAAATCTTCTATCAATTGGATACCCGCATTTTCATACCAAGTATTTCCCAAAATATCATGATTCCCTTTAATCAAAGTGATTTGTAATGAGTTGAAATCATTTTTCCATCTTAAAAACAAATTATGTTCTTCATTATCGGTGCTATGAAAAAAATCGCCCACTACTAATATGCGTTCAGGTTTTAAATCGGTTGCCAAACTAAAAAATCGTTGTAAGTCTTCTTTGTAAACCTGCTGTGGCACTGCAATTCCACTTTTTCTAAAATGCCCTGTTTTACCAAAATGGGTGTCTGAAACAATCATGGTTTTTTGTTCTTCCCAATAAATACTTCTCTGAGCCGAAAGCCAAAAATGTTGTTCATGAATGATATGTGGTATAGAAATATTCATTGGACACTAAGATAGCTGTTGTTGCATCTTTTTAATTCGGTCTTCTAGTTTTTCTGAAGAAAGATTATTTCTATTTAGGCCATCTACCACAATGGGAAAGGAGAGGGGTGTTAGTTTATTGGGGAAACGCAACACAATCGTACTCTCTTCAATTCTTTGTAATGCCAGTCTTAATCTTACTTCATCCATTTGTTGTTCTAATACTTCATGATAAGCTTGCCTTAGTAAAATATTTTGTGGATCAAATTCTTCAAAAACTTTAAATAATAATGATGCGGATGATTGTAAATGCCTTGCTTTCGTTTTTTCTCCAGGCATACCTTGGAAAATTAAGCCTCCAATTACAGCAATATCTCTAAACTTCCTTTTAGCCATTTCGGTATTATTGATGCTCTGTTGTATATGTTGTAATAAATGGTTGGAGCTGAACAATTCTCTAACATTGCTGTCATCTACCCGAATTGGTGAATCACTCAGTAATTCAAATCCATAATCATTCATCGAAATGGAAAAACTCATGGGTTGAATTTGCGCAATCCGATACGCTAATATGGCACTCAATGCTTCATGAACTTGTCTCCCTTCAAATGGATATACGAGTAAATGAAAGCCATCCTTATCTTCTATTTGTTCAATCAGTAATTCATTGTGTTGTGGGATATGCGATAACTCCTTTTGAAGTTTAAAGAGATGCGCTAAGCTCATCAATTCTATTCCTGCTTGAGGAGTAAGTGCTTGGGAAAATGTCCTTCTTAAAACAGCGCCTAAATTTGCCGTCAAACTCATTCTTCCTCCCATCCATGCAGGTATTAGTGATTTTTTTGCTGTTGACTTTTTTACTAATACAGTCATTTCTTTTATCATCACTAATTCTACGTTTCTTCCTGCCAAAGTAAACACATCACCTGGAACCAATCTGCTGATAAAATATTCTTCAATTACACCAATATATCCTCCACTCAAAAACTTTACTTTCAACATTGCATCACTTACAATAGTGCCAATATGCATTCGGTGGCGCATGGCAATTCTCCTACTGTTTATCTTATATATGCCGTCAATAATTTCTACTTTTTTATAGTCATCGTAAGCCTGTAATGCATTTCCGCCAGTTGTAATATGTTGTAACAATTCTTGCCATTCATAGTCTTGCATATCTGCAAAGCAGTGTGTTGATTTCACTTCTTCGTACAACTTTTTAGCATTAAAACCTTCTCCAGTTGCCAATGTACATAGGTATTGCAGCAATACATCAAAGCAAAGCAATAAGGGATTCTTACTTTCTACATTACCCTCAATCAGTGCTGATTTTAATGCAGCAGCTTCTACCAATTCTAAACTATGCGTTGGTAAAAAATATATTTTACTAATTTCTCCTGGCCGATGTCCACTTCTTCCCGCTCTTTGCAAGAACCGAGCAATTCCTTTTGGTGAGCCAACTTGAATTACTGTGTCAACTGGTCTAAAATCTACCCCTAAATCTAAGCTTGCAGTGCAAACCACTGCTTTCAACTTTTCTGTATGCAATGCCTCTTCTACCCAAAGTCTTAATTCTTGTTCTATACTGCCATGGTGTAAAGCAATTGCTCCTGCTAATTCTGGTGCTACCGTTAGTAATGTTTGATACCAGGTTTCACTCATCCCTCTGGTATTAATAAATATTAATGTGGTTTTGCTTTCTGCTATAATTGGTAGGAGTGTGTGTGCCAGCTTAATACCTAAATGACCAGCCCAAGGGTATTTGTCTATTTCATCGGGTATGATTGTGTGTACTTCAATGGGTTTATCAATGGCTGCTTTAATGATCGTTCCTGTTATTTTTAAGGGTGCCAGTAAAACATTTTTAGCTTCAGTTAAATTTCCAATTGTAGCACTTATGCCCCAGACCTGTAATTGCACTGCGCAATTTGCAATTCTACTAATGGCTAGTTCTGTTTGTACCCCCCTTTTACTGCCCATCAATTCGTGCCATTCATCTACTGCAAGAATTTTTAAACTATTAAAATAACTTGGATAGTTTTTTTGTGTAAGTAGTAAATGCAAACTTTCTGGTGTAATAATGAGCACTTCGGGCATTTGCTTTTTTTGCTTTGCCCTATCTGCGGTAGACGTATCTCCATTTCTTATTGCCACTTTCCATTGAAGCCCTAATTGCTCAATTACTCCTTCCATGGCTCTGCCAATATCTTTTGCGAGGGCTCTTAAGGGTGTAATCCAAAGCAATTGCAGCCCATTATTTTTTTGGGTTTCCCAGTTGGTTGGATTGGATTGGATAAACTGCATTAAAGCACCTAAAAAGACGGAGTAAGTTTTACCGCATCCTGTGGGGGCATTAATTAGTCCACTTTGTCCATTCAATATTGCCTGCCATGCTTGTTCCTGAAATGCAAAAGGAGTAAGTTGATGTTGTTGAAGCCACTGATGTATAATATCATTTCCCTTGTTGGCGTGCATTTCCTTTATTTGAATTTCTACATCGGTCGCTACAATACTTTACTTCATCCCAATTCTTTTCCCATTTCTTTCTCCAAGAAAATGGCTTGCCACAAGTAGCGCAGTTCTTTTGGGGTAAATATGATTTGTTTCCTTTGCTTCCGCTCATAGCTGTTTAACAAAAACAAACCCAAACTGTTTATTGAGTTGACTTAATTACTCCATCAGTCTTTTTAACAAAATAAATTCTTTTGTTTTCTAAATACGCAGGAATAGGCTCTCCATTTGTTTTAACTGGAACAAAATCAAATTCATTGAAGAGTTTGAAACTAGTATCAGAT
Organism: Sediminibacterium sp.; assembly: GCA_017996795.1. Classification (GTDB taxonomy): domain Bacteria; phylum Bacteroidota; class Bacteroidia; order Chitinophagales; family Chitinophagaceae; genus Sediminibacterium. Next base: position 4,931 of record JAGOGG010000152.1, read on the forward strand.
AGTTGGCTAGCGATATTGTTTTGGTGTTTAATCAGCAATTTTCCAAAATGAAACATGGCTTCAAACCCCTTAAACACCATATCGGAAGGCCTTCCAGCAACCTTGCTTCTGTAGCTTTGATTAATATATTGAGCTAACTTGTCTGTTCTATTGTAATTATAAGGAGTAGAATAAATGATCTCTGTTCCTTTCCCCAAATCTTTAATGGCATCCCAAGTTGGCATTCCAATTAGAATAGACTTATAGCTTTTATTTGCAGCAGTAGTTTTAACTAAATTCATTCCAAAATTTTCGTTTAAACTGCCACAGAAAATAATATTGATTTTGGTACTGTCTAAGACCGAATTAAAGCTGGCTATA
>JAGOGG010000153.1 GCA_017996795.1 Sediminibacterium sp.
GTCCATTCACCTGCTCTACCAACGGTCTGAATTGGTCGACTGTCTTTTTTGTGGGGTCACCACTGAATAGTTTTACGAAGTTTTTAAGCATAAATCCCTTTCATCGGAAAGGGATTATAGCATGGGGACGGTAGGACGAAATTTGAGTTTTGTTAATGTTTAAACCATAAAGAGTGCATAGATTAATGGGTTGGCGAATTAAAACGGACCAACAGAAAAATAAACTCATATTACTATTCAATAAAATTCCAGACACTCCTGTGTTTCAGGAAGTTAGGGTAATGAACTCGCACAGCGAAAACCAAGAAAGTTTCCGGCTGTTAATGGATCAAAGCCAATCCGTCTGGTAGTGAGGAGATTTTCTTCATTAGCAACATCCCATGCGCCTCCTCGTAATACTCGTGTATTTCCATAAAGTGGTCCTTGTGGATCTTGATATGACGAATCAATATAATAGTTTCCATCGTACCAATCCGAGACCCATTCCCATACATTGCCAGCCATATCGTAAATACCAAATGGACTTCTGCCGCTTGCAAAGCTTCCTACAGGTGTCGTGTCTTCGTATCCATCGCAATTTGGACCCCCAGGAATTACGGAACCATCAAGCCCTTGTATATCGTCGAAATTCCCATTTTCACATCGAAAATTATTTCCCCATGGATAATTATATTCATTGATGCTGCGTGCTGCTTTCTCCCACTCTGCTTCAGTAGGAAGTCGCGCGTCACGCCATTCACAATAAGTTTTAGATTGATACCAGTCTACATAAATAACAGGATAGTTCGAATATTGCGTATTGCCAAAGTAATTGGAATGAGTTCCTGACCCAAAGTTTTGTGGTGGGTTGCAAACCCCATCGTTGACGCAAACCTCATATAAGGCATTAGTGACTTCGTATTTGTCTATATAATAAGAGTCTAAATAGACTATGTGAATCGGACGTTCATCTTTAAATCCCCCATTACTGCCCATTGTGAATTCTCCATCTGGAATAAGGCGCATAGCTACTCCGAAATCATCGGTAAATTCATTTGGGAATGGTGTGGGAGTCGAGGTTATGGCAGGCGTATTTGTAGAAATCAGTGTAGGGCTTGAAGCGGGCGTAACGACATTGGTAGGCGTGGCTACTAAGTTTATTGGGGTTAAACGCCCTATTGTAAATGCAAAAAAACCTACCGCTGCAATAATAAAACAAAATCCTAGAAAAACTGAAAACGCAGTAGCATATATAGAAAAAGCATTAGGACGACGAGAAGGAGTAGGGGGGAGGGGAGGTTGTTTGTTTTTGCTTGGTTTGTCTTCTTTGTTCAGATTATTATTGAAATCAACAATAATCAAGTCTGCGTTTAATTGTTTTCTGCAAAATGGACACAGGTAATCAATTTCTTCTAAACTTCGTAATGAGATTAAACTGTTGTTTTCTTCGCAGATAATCACATCGTCCCCTACTCTAAATTGGGATTTAGTAGATGGGTCGATAGGGTTGTAAGACTTAGCATAATCTTCCTTGTATTTTCTTCTTTGATGGTCAGAATTTTTCATGGACAAGTCTCTTTCGAATCGCTCAACCTTATTTAAGGATTAAAATCTAAGATTATTTTTCCACTTCCTGTATGGTCTGCTATCCATCCAGTATAGCCATTCCAGTAGACATTCCACCAAGTTAACCCATCCGCTTTCTGAGTCTGACCTAATAATTCAACAAACTCTCCACATGGAATTTCATAGAGAGAATCATTGTCGTTCTTCCCAACATATCCGGGTGTGCGACGTAAATTGACTTTATGTATTTCTGCACATGAAATCTCAGCATATCTTTTACTGTTTTTTGGGGGGGTGGTTGGCTGAAGAATCGACTGACTATTTGGCGTGTTTGTAGAGCGTGGCGCTTGATAAGATTTTGTTGAAGTAGGTCGAATAGTTGAACTTACTGGACTTGGATTACTAGTACCTCCTGAGCCAATAATAGCTGCAAATACCCCCGATACTGTAAGAATAAAACAAAATATTAGAACAACCGCTAAACCTATCCATAGTATAGGAGATATGTTAGAACGACTTGGAGGAGTAGGAGGAGAAGAATGTGGCCTTTTAGGTTCTTTGCCCTCACTATTAGGTGGAATAATAGGTCCTTCAATCGTTAAATCTGAATTTAATTGTTTGCCGCAAAACGGGCATTGGCTGTTATTTGCTTTTAGACTTCGACTTGCCAACAAACTGTTTTTTTCTTTACAAACGACAACTTGCTCGCCATTCTTAAATGGATTCCTTGTGATAGGGTCAATATAATTATCATATTTAGAATCAGTGCTGTAAATAATTGACTGATGTTTTAAATTACTCATATAAAAACACCTTTCCCTTTCTAATAAGCTGTTTTATTGCTATTGATTTTCCTTAAATAATTAAGTACTTTTGTGTCTCTTTTGATCTCTGCTAACTGTTCAAATATAAACTGTGCGGAATGTATCTTCCCTGCTTCATAATAGTTAACCGCCTTGTCAACTTCCTGATTCCAGTTTGATCCATCAGGTTTCAAAAAACTTTTTTTGTTAATCTTTATATCTTGATACATTCCAGATTGAATCCAATGAGAAAGTTCATCACTAGGGTTTTTAGATATCCAATTCTTGAAACTTTCTATTACAGTCTCATCACCCTCTTCCTTAGCGGCGATTGCACAGTTATACCGAATGATCGCCTCAATAATCATTGGCTTCTGATTCAAATAATTCACATTCTTAATCTTCTTGCCCTTTTCCCCATAAAAAAATCCTTTATCCTCACTAAAAGTATCAAAAACAAGGGCTACATGCCAGTCTAAATTGTAAATACTTTTTACAATTGCCATATCTGCATTCGAAAGAAAAATGCCATGCCCAGGATGGGAATGATACCAACCTACAGACATTAACCCTTCTGGAATTTTTGATCTAGATTTTATTAGCTCTTCTGGACTAACTGTATAATGACCAATACTGCTGTTTGTGCTTAACACAGGCACTGAACCCACAATAACGGTAAACGTTTTTCGTGGGTTGTCTATATCAGTAAAAGCATGTCCTAATAACACGCCTCCACTTTCTGTTTTAGGATTTTCTTTGAGATGGTTTTCAATTTTTTTTAACCTGTCATTTAGTACGTATAAAGAAAATGACTTATTTTCATCAGCATAGAGATTTGAAACTTGTTGTGCTCTTGGCTGTTTCTCATGCGGCAAAGATGGCTCTATTATTTCACCAAATTTAATGTTCATCAGAATTATGGATTTGAAGGCATAATAGAGGGGGGCGTAGTAAGCGGGGTTGGCGTAGATGCCGGTTCAACAGTAATAGTTGGAGTAAATGAAGAGGCAGGAGTAAGTACAATAGGTAAAGTCAATGGGGTTGCTGTAGGATTAACGAATGAACTTCCAAAATAATAAAATGTAAAAACTCCTGCGGCTAATACTGTTATGACTACAATTCCCAAGCTTATTAGTACATACGGAGATAATCTTTTAGATGGTTTAGATTTTTCTTCTTCTTCTTCTTCTTCCCGCTTGCTTACAAGAGGTTTAGTAGTTATATTATTTTTAGGTTGATACTCTGTCTTCTTATTAGTAATCTTTAGTTTTCTTTTTTGTAAGTCTTTTATACATTGAGGATATTTCTCAAGAGAAAACCAAGTTTGTTTACTGCTAGAGAATAAAGGATTGCTGCTTTTGTTTTTTACAATGGGGTCTCCATTTGCTCCGTAAAAAATGCCTTCTTGCTGTCTAATAGGGTCAATTACCCAAGCCAAGTTCCATTCTTCGTTGTAAATCCCTCTTACAATTGTCATATCTTGCCCGGATAAGAATACGCCATGCCCAGGATGGGAATGATACCAACCTACTGCAATTAAATCAGGATATTTTTCTTCTAAAATTTCTCTGGTCTTAGCAATTACTTTGGGCGTCACCGTAAAATGGACTACACTTCGATCATCGCTTATATCGCGAATTACTCCGACAATTACTATAAATATCTCTTCTACATCAGGGTCCCTAAAAGGATATCCTACTAAAATACCGCCGCACTCAATATTTTTATCTATATTGACATGTTCTATCATTTCATCGTAAGCAGATTTGAGTACAAAAACATTAATGTATGCATGTTTTGATAACGATTTGAATTTAAAGTCCTTTAGGGGAAAATCGGCTATTGGAATTTCAAATTCAATTGGCTCGCCAAAATCAATTTTCATACTTTCTCCTATTCGCCGAATATAATTTTTCCAGAATTGGAAGACGTGCTTTTTTCATCTTTGCCCCAAACAAGGGTGTCTTCAATATCTGGTAATCGAATTATTGATTTGTCTACTGGGTTTTTAGCTCTATTAGCAGCACCTTCTTCAAATTTTATGTTTTTCTTAATCCATTCCTCGAGAGTAGGGTCGTTATTCGCAGGGCTGTCAGTATTCACTTCTTGAAAAGCAATTATTTCTCCCACCATTTGACATATTGAATCAAGTGATCTACCAATTCCTGGAATCCAACGTGTCTCATCATCACCCTCTAAACATATTCTGCCATCTTTCCATATATTCGGATGGAATGGCCAAGGCTTTCTTTCAGTAGCCATAAATACTTCAGGCTTTGTTCTAGGGTAAGTGGAGGGGAATTCAATAATGACCTTAAACCCTTGATGAAACATGGGGTTTTTATTTGGATCAAAACCAATAATGCTCTTAAGGTTATATGTAAATTCATATTTATCAGGCGGGTTTGAATTACCAATTACTTTCCATGTAACTACCTCACTTCGCCATTTTTTTATACTAGAATACTCAGCAGATAAACGTTGTTCACGAACGCCCATATAACTTCTCCTTACATTATCTTTTTAACTTCTTGTTTATCCAGCCGTTCTATCAAAATCAGCGAGTAATGTATCATCGCTTTCTACTCCAGCCCCCTCTAATGTCTGTGTAGGTAAAATTTGCTTATGAGTTCTTTTTCGGGTAATTACACCACGAGTACCTTCTGGTAAGTTGATCTTTCCAGCAAGCGCATTAAGTAGGTCAGTCGCTGTCATATTCCCATCAACTTCATTAACAGGGATTTTCTTTCCAGTATGTTCGACAACAATTGTTAAATTTCTTAATGTAGCCATATTTATCATCCTTTTAGTAATTATTTTTCTAACGACCTGACAGTTTAACAAAAGAACATTGATCGGCACGAAAAAGCAGGTAAAGTTGCTTTGCGACAAACCACCTTGCCAGGAGCTTCTCATGCCGATCAACGAGACCTATCGTACTT
>JAGOGG010000018.1 GCA_017996795.1 Sediminibacterium sp.
GGCTGTTTGAATCAGTTTTTGTAGATTGACGATACTGATTTTTTTACCCTTTAATGATATTAATTTATCATTATTAAATTCTGACAATAAACGGATGCAGCTTTCCGTAGAAGTTCCAACATAATCGGCTATTTCTTCTCTGCTTAAACTCACATTAATGGTTTGGTTGTCTTCTTCAAAACCATAGGTGGCTTTTAAGAATAACAAAGCTTCGGCCATTCTTTCACGCACATTTTTTTGTGAGAGCGATACAATATGATCTTCGGCCACTTTTAAATCTTGGCTCATTTTCTTAACTACTTCAAACATGAGTTTAGGTGAAGACTCAATAGCATCAAAAAAATACTTTTTATCAATAATGCAAATGGAAGCATCTTCTAAAGTAACTGCAGAGCAATGATAGCGCTCATTAGACAATAGCGCCCTATATCCTACTATATCACCCGATTTAACCAATCGCAAAATTTGCTCTTTCCCATCGTAACCAGTAGTGGTTAATTTGATTTTACCGCTATTGATACAAAATAATCCTGCAGGTAAGCCATTCTCTGTAAACACATATTGTCCCTTCTTGTACACTGCACAAGATTTATGAATGCATAAATCCTTTACTTGATCTTCGTCTAATACATTGAAAATAGAGTTTAGCCTCACATTACAATGCATACAACCTGTCTCAATGGGTCCATTATTCTTCATCTCTTCAGTCGGCTTTGCACAAAGTTAAACATATTATATTTATTTGGTTAACAAAACTACCCTAGACTCCATAGGTGCAAGGTCTATTTTATTCACACCCAATACGCCGGTCACCACATCTTTGAAACCCTTGAATCCATTGGTTCTTTCCCCATAATTGGACAACAAAACCGATTTTGTTTTATTGGAAGTATTCAATATAATCATTACTGTTGAACCTTGGTCATACCTAAAGTAAACATAAAGCCCATCATTGGGTAGCCACTGCATCATTTTACCTGTTTGTAAAGCAGTATTGGTTTTTCTAAAATTGGCCAATGTTTTTACATAATTGAATGCAGTATTTTCGGTTTGATCACGGCCGCTGGCCATTCGTTTGTCTTTTTCATCATTTGGAAAGCCTCCAGGAAAATCCAATCGAACCATTCCATCATTGGGATCTTTAAAATTTTTCATCCATAATTCGGTTCCATAATACAACTGAGGAATACCTCTTAGGGTGAATAATAAATTCATTCCCATTTTGTATTTATTCATGTCTGATCCAATCATCGATACAAACCTTTCCATATCATGATTGTCTAAAAAAATGCAATTTTTCTCAGGTGCTTGGTACATTAAATCTTGAGACAGGGTCATGTATAATTTATTGACCCCTTCTGTCCAACCAAATGGTTTATTAATGGCATCCATCATAGCATAACTCAAAGGAAAGTCAGTAGTGCCTGGTGCATTATGCTTAAATCTAGTTTGCATATTGTTCTTGGTAAAATAGGCACTACCCGCAACGGTATTGGCCACTGCTTCTCCAAAAATACTGATGGTCGGAAAATCTTTTTCTAAGGCTGTGTTCACATTATTCAAGAATTGTTCATCACAATATTTATAAGTATCTACTCTCCAACCGTCAATCCCAAATTCTTCTACGGTCCACAATGCATGCTGAATTAAAAAATTAGCCACAAAGGGATTGCGTTGATTAATATCAGGCAAATGCGGAACAAACCAACCATCTAACATCACTTTTTTATCTGCAGCATTTCCCATTAAATCAAAAATGGCTTCGTCTCTATGATTGGTATTGGTGTAAGCAGGCCATTGATTAATCCAATCTTTATCGGGAGCGTCTTTGTACATCCAATGCTCATTTCCTACATGGTTATACACTGCATCTTGTATAATTTTAATGCCTTTTGCATGAGCGGCATCAATCAATTTCTTATAGGCATTTTCACCCCCCAGTCTTTTGTCAATTGCATAATGATTGGTAAACCAATACCCATGATAGCCAGCCATCATACCTGCTTGCTCGCTTTGCAAAGGCATATCATTCTCTAATACAGGGGTCATCCAAATTGCGGTTACACCTAGATCCTGCAAATAATCTAAATTATTGGCTACCCCTTCTAAATCGCCCCCATGTCTTTTGATGGGATCTTTCCGATTTACTAAGTTGTCTTTATAGCCAGGCACCACATCGTTAGAAAGATTGCCATTACTAAATCGATCGGGCATTAATAAATAAATAAAATCTTTAGCAGTCACTCCTTTTGCAAATGTTTTCCCCATTCCTGTTCTTCTTGGTTTTAATTCCCAAGCAATTGAAACTGCACTATCTGAATCAGCTATTTTAATCTTGACTTTACCTGGTTTAGCAGTAGGACTAATCACTAAATCTAGGGCTACATATTTTTTATTTTCAAATGTATGTACTTTGATTAATTGAACACCTGCATAGTTTACACTTAGTTTTGCATTGGAGAAATCAGTTGTTGTATTGCGAACAATCAACTGTACTTTATTCCATTTCATTCCAACAAACCAACTAGTAGGATATAGTTCAATATTGCTTTGCGCCTGTAAGTTAAAGGCCAACAATAAGCAACCAATTATTTTTACAATTCTAGACATATGATACGTTTGAAATTATTCATTTTCTTTAACCACAATGGCACATACAATTGCAGCAGCAATTAGTAAACCGCCGCCAACTTGTACCGCCAATAAGCGATCGTTGTGTAATACTGTTTCCATTACATTTCCAAAAAACAAAGAAGCAATAATTTCTGGAAGTACAATAAAGAAATTAAAGATACCCATATAAATACCCATTTTATGTGGGGGAATACAACCCGCTAACATAGAATACGGCATGGATAAAATAGAAGCCCAAGCAATACCAACCAAGCCCATCGATAAATACAAGTAAGACGGCTCAGTAACATAATTTACCGATATCAATCCTGCACCACCCAATAACAAACAAATGGTATGCGTATATTTTTTACCCAATTTATTTACCCAGAAAGGAAGGGTAAAAGAAAACCCGAATGTGACTAAATTTAAAATAGCAGATGTGGTATTAGCGTATTCTAAACCCTGGGTATACACATCACTTGAAGTTGTGGTATTGCCTCCAAAAATATCCGAAGCAACACCGGTACTGTAATAGAACCACATCAAAAATAATCCTGGCCAGGTTAAAAAATTCACCAAGGCCAATCGTTTCATTTGATCGGGCATATTGGTAACTGAACTAAAAATTTCTTTTACTCCACCCATAAATCCTTTGCCCTCTGCATCCAATTTATTTTTCCAATCAGGATCAGCAGGCGGATATTCTTTGCTCTTAATAACGGTGTACAAAACAGCCAATAAAAAAACAGCTCCCCCTATGTAAAAAGAATACATAATATTTTCAGGAATGCCACCAGCTGTTTTATCTCTAGACACCCCAAACCATTGTACCAATTTTTGTGGCAAATAACCTGCAACAAAAGAAGCCAATCCAATAAACATACTCTGCATAGCAAAGCCCATGGGCTGTTGCTTTTTATCTAAGTTGTCTGCAACAAATGCACGAAAAGGTTCCATGCTTATATTGATAGAAGAATCTAAAATCCAGAGCACACCAGCAGCCATCCAAATAGCCGATGAATTGGGCATGATGAATAATGCCAATGAACTTAAAATAGCCCCTACCAAAAAATAAGGTCTTCTTCTACCTAGCTTAGGATGCCAGGTTCTATCACTCATATAACCAATAATGGGTTGTACAATTAAACCCGTCATAGGAGCAGCTAGCCATAGGCCAGGAATTTGTTCAGGGCTAGCACCTAAGTATTCATAAATGGCACTCATATTGCCCATTTGCAAACTCCAACCAAACTGAATTCCAAAGAATCCGAAACACATATTCCAGATTTGCCAAAAACTCAGTTTAGGCAATACCGCTTTAGGGTTAGTAGACATAGCAATCGTTTTATTGTATAAGATTGTGTATTGAATACACATCTCAATATACATAAAATGCTATAGCTAAAACAGCTTAATGAATTTTTATTTATTCCTTGTTATATAATATAATTTGAGGAGGCATTAAAAGCAAATTGTCTTACCCAGAAATAGCTTTTTATTCACATCATGCCGTATAAAACCCAATTCAATACCAGTTATTAGCTAATTTTGTGTGGTCAAATGCTAAAATATGTCGCATAAAAATAAACTCGGTGACCACATCATAATCTCCAGCAAAACCAAAGCCTGGTCGCAATCTCAACTCACCGATAAAGTCAGTATATCTTATAGTCGAAAACCTACCAACAGAAGATAAATCCGCACTCTAACGCGTCATCGGCGACTTCTTAAGAAACGTAAAAACTAAATAAGCTTACGCATCGTAAAATATTAAATAATGATACAAGCTCTTGCACTCATAATACTTGCGATAACAGTGATAGTAATTGCGATTTTCACTTTAAACAAATACAAAAAAATATCTGCAATAGGAGTAGAAGCAGAAGGAATCATTTTTGAAATTGAGTCCTCTTCTACAAGTGTAAATACAACCACACTCACCTATCCTATTGTTCGATTCTTAACAAGAAAAAATGAATGGATAACTCAAAAAGCATCCGTAAGCATCGTACCAAGTACTTATAAAAAAGGTCAAAAAATAAAAGTGTCTCGTCCTAAAAAAACCTTACACTTTTAAAAATTAATCCGGATAATACTTTACAGGTGTTTTTCTTAATCCTGGATTTTATTTACACATTGAAGATAATAATTTATTACCGTGGAATATTTAAATCTAATTATTAGCTTTAAGTTGTTGGAAAAAACGTAAACAAGCTCTGCTGAGGAGCAACTTGTCAGGGATATTCCAACCAGATGAACACAGTAATTAGCAAAATATTTTGCCGTTTACTTTTTTGTGTACTTCTGTTATGCGTTCAAAACCTTTTTTTCTTGGGATAACTCTTCCAGCTTTTATTAATATTTCCTGTCATTTGGTGGGCTGATTGTGGTGTCAGATATCCTAAACTTAAATGAGGTCTTTGGGAATTATATACTTCAATGTTGGATGTTAAAATCTTAACTGCCTCTTTATGGTTTTGATATACACGTTTTGGATAAAATTCATTTTTTAGAATACCATTCATTCTTTCTGCCAGTGCATTTTCATATGGGCTTCCACTTTGTGTCATGCTAATTTCAATTTGGTTTAACTTCAAAACATCAACATATGCAGCTGAGCAATATTGGATTCCTCGATCAGAATGATGTATCAATTTACATCCCTTCTTTCGATTGTTTATTGCCATTTCTAAAGCCTTCAAACAACCAATTGCTTCCAGCGTTGGGTATAAGCAGTAACCTATGATCAATCTGGAATAAGCGTCCGTTATTAAGCTTAAATAACTAAATCCATTAATTGTTCTTATATAAGTAATATCGCATACCCATAACTGTTCAGATGCACTTAAATTAAGGCCTGCCGTTAAATCAGGATACTTCTTTAACCAATGAAATGAATCGGTCGTTTTTATCACCCTGCGCCTTCTACGCACAAGCAGGCCATGGTGTCTCAGTAGATTAAATAGCTGATCACGTCCCATTTTAATTCCATGATCTTTTAATGGCCCAGCCAAATGATGGACAAGCTTTCGCGTTCCAATCATTGGCATAATCAATCTAGTTTCCCGAACCAAACAGAGAACCACCATTTGAGCAATCGTGATATTTTGCTCTTGTTTTTGTGCATCATAAAATGCTTGCCTTGTCACACCAAACAGTGTACAAATACTCTCCAGTGATGCCTTTGGATTTCTTTGCCTTATTCTTTTGACTGTTTGGTACCAGACTTTTTTCTGATCTTGATTTTGAGGTCTTCCTCGGCAACCTGGATCATAGTTTGAAGTGTAATAACCTTTAATTCAGATTTTTCTAGAGCAGTAGTTAATTCTTTAATCTTTTTGGTCAAGGCTAAGTTTTGTTGATTCTCATTCATAGTTGATAATAAATCTAATGAATGATTTTGGGATAAATCCTTTGTGGATTGCTTTAAAATAAATAGCCTTAACGTGTTCCTGTTGACTCCATATTTACGGCATGCTGTTTTCTTTGGAAGACCTTTTTCATGAATTTCTCGGACAATTTCTAACATTTCGTCCTCGCTTCGCCGTTTATAAGGTTGGCTACTGTGTATACTGGGTTTGGATTTTTTTGGAAACTTTTCTGTCATGCTAAATAGTTTTTTGACAAGCTATTTCAGGACTAGACACCAACTGAGTTCTTTATAAAATCACCCCTAACCAATACCATATTTGCACTCATGATATTTATAGGACTCCTTCTATTAACCTTTGCAACTTACAGCTTAATTAACATATAATTTAAATAATTCTTCTAATTCAATATCAATAACATTATCAAGTTTACTACTTATCTCAACACTTATATTATTAATTCTCCGGTTAAAAAATTTCCTCTATAATTCTCAATATCAGGAAGCTCTTGCAATTCATTAGTAATATCTTTATCGAATACCATACTAATTTCATAAATACCACTCTCTTTATTATTAAAAGGACTTCTCAACTTTTCAGATTTTAGCTTACATATAAAATATTGAGCATCATTCCCTTTTACGTTTATTTTTATTTCAGTAAATAACAAAAACTGATCCCCAGTATGTTTTACAATATTAGCACCAATAGACCTATCTGTTCCAGACTCCCATGGCTCAATAATATTTACTCGATATCGCATACTAATTAGCTGTATTTATTAATTTTTTTACTTTAACAATTTCAACAGGTATATTTCCAGTTGCTTTTCTTTCAAAGCCTCCGCCTGGCATTTTATTCGCTGCTTCAATTCTTGAAGGATTTGAAAAAGATCCTTTTGGAACCTTCATAGAAACTTTTACTTCTGGAGTGTTATCTAATGCTAATCTTTGCCTAACTTTTTTTGCATCATTACCAATTGCATTACTCACATGATGTGTTCCTTCCCGACCTCCTCGTATAAGCCCAGTGCTTTCTGTAGATTTTAATTCTGCTTTTGTCATCGCTCTTTGAACAATCTCTGTTTCAGCTTTTACACCCTGTGTTGCTACTTGAGTCCCTCCTTTTGCTGTTGCACCAATTTCACCAGTTAATAGCATCACTACATTAACACCTAAATCTGCAAATGCTTGCATTCTTGGTTTAGACTCAGTAAAATCACTTGCTGAGCTTTTGCCTGTTATTACTTCTAAAACACTTGCAATTGGATTGACAGCATTAACAGTTCTTGCAACACTTACAGCACCATTATAAACTGAGGTTGCTGTTTCTTTTGCAGCAGATTTAATATCCTTCCATACTTCCTCACAGCATGGCTCATCACCTAATGGGTCATTAAATCTAAAAGGACTATTAAAGTTTGAAACAAATGGACTCCAAGCTTCCATATTTTCAACCTTAGGGTCAATCTGCCACCACCTACCAATCTGAGGGTCAAGTGTTCTGTAAAAAGCATCATATGTACCTAGCCCTAAGTCTTCGTTTAACTCTATGCCATTATATTTCTTATCATTTTCAAGAGCTCCAGCAGCTTTACTAGATACCCCACCCATTGTTAACCCAAACGGATAGTAATGGGGTCACTTATAACGCAAGCACAGTAACAGTTTCAAAGATCAGTGAACTTCTATTTTTATGCTAATTTATGTGTTTTTTATATCATTTTTACTAGTATTATCTAGTTGAAATAGTTTTTTGTGGGCTTGTTGTACTTCTTTATTCAAAAGTTCTTGGGCAATTAATACATACTTATAAAACTCTTTACTCCCAGGCGCATGTCCTGATACTTTTCGAACAACATGCTCTGGCACACCTAAAACTAATAGTGTAGTGATGGCTGTTCTTCGCATTGTATGAGAACTTAAGTGGTCATAATATTGCCAACTTTTATTACCCTCTTTTTTTTGTTCTTTCCATTTGCCCTTATAGCTCATATATTTTGGCAGCAGTTCTGCCCAGCCAACTTTTTCACCTAATCGTTTAATTAAAATATTGAATCTTGCATTGGAATATTGTGGCAATAAAAACTTGCCCTTATTTGTTCTATAGGTTTTGAAAATTGTAATTAGATAATCTGGCACTGGTATTTTAGTATAGCTGCCTGTTTTAATGGTATAAAGAATAATATATAGTTGCCCATCTTCAGTTATCAAGTTATTTTTCTGTAGCCCCATTAAATCTGAAAATCTTAATCCTAGCGTACAACCTGCTAGGAATATGTCTTTTACACGAATGAGGTTTGCAGTTAATCCAGTTGTATATAATTTATCTGTGATTAAAAACTGTAATTTTGGTACACTTAAGATTATGGGGTTATACTGGGTTTGTGTTATCGTAAACCAATTATAAACAGGAGCAATAGGCAATACTTTCTCTTTTATAATCCATCGAACCAACGTTTTTATAGATTTCCAAATTGATCCTACATAGCCATCTGAATATCCTTTGTTGTAAAGAAAAGTTGAAAATAAATGGTAGAACTTTACCCAGTATTTTTTTTCGTTTGTATTTATTCGAATACTTTGTTTGAGTAAAAACCTAAACCCAATTGATATTTCTTTTTGGTGTTCATATTCTTGCAACAGTTTTAATACACATTCATAAAAAACAATTGTTTTCTTATTTATTTTTTTTCCTGTAGCAGTCCTTCGATGCCCGTTATTCATTTCTTTAATAAACTCAATAAACAACGGAGTAAGTAATTCTTTTTTGCATTTTTGATGAAATTAAACCCAAAAAGGTGTTTTTCCTTTTTTATGTAGTTTAAGCACTACAAAAACGGGTATAACTCTAAAAAAAATACGCAGAGATCCCTACATTCAAATAATTCGAACATATTTAGTTTTGTTTTATAGGTAACAATAAAGGCCTGTAAAACATTTTAGTGCGGTATATATATTTAGTTGGTATAACAGGCTTAATATTTTGTTCAACTTCTTTGTTGGCGCAGGATACCGCTACTTATAATAAAAAGTTACTTGAACATATAAACAATAAGTACAACGGGTTAACACAACTGCTTAGCAAAAATTCAAGTAAAGCTATTGAGCAATTACAACGTCAAGAAAAAGTATTGATTGTAAAGCTTTCCAAACAAGACTCCAGTAAAGCAAAACAATTACAACTTAGTTCAACAGCTGCTTATAACGACTTACCCAATCAACTGGTGCAGGCGAAGGGTAACTCTGTGGCAGCTGTACGTAATTATATTCCTGCTTTAGATAGCGTTCAAGCAATGATGGGTTTTATAAATGGGGGTAATGGTGTTAAATCAGTTGCTGCTTTGCAAGACCAATTACAAATTGCCAACTTTACAAAGACTTTTTTGCAAAACAGAAAACAAGCATTGCAAGCAGTATTAGCGGGCACGCCACTAGTAAAGCAATTAAAGCAAGTACAAAAAACGGCATTTTATTACCAACAACAAGTTGAAACATATCGCCAAACTTTAAAGGATCCAGATAAATTACAAAAGCTGGCCCTAACACAGCTCTCCAAATTAGATGCTTTTAAAGCCTTTTTCGCAAAGAACAGCCAACTAGCCAATATTTTTAGAATGGGTGGTGCAGAAAATGAGTTAGATGCAGCTTCAATAAATGGTTTACAAACCAGACAGAGCATGCGTGCTGCACTGCAGCAGTTTGAATCTGCTGGCACAAATCCACAACAGTTTGTGCAGGGGCAGGTACAAAGTGCCACTGGCGAACTTCAAACGTTTAAAAACAAAATAAATAATGCAGTTGGTGGCAATGGTGAAGCTGGTATGCCATCATTTAAACCCAATACCCAAAAAGCAAAATCCTTTTTACAAAGAATAGAATTGGGTTTTAATATTCAATCATTAAGACCCAATGGGCTATTGCCAGTGACAAGTGATTTGGCATTTACGCTTGGCTATAAACTAAACAGTCAAGGCGTTATTGGAGTTGGGATGAGTTATAAAATGGGCTGGGGCAATGGCATAAGCGATATGCGCATAACCCATGAAGGTTTTGGGTTAAGGAGTTTTGTTGACTGGCAAATTAAAGGAGGTTTTTATATAAGTGGAGGATACGAACAAAATTACCTGCAATCCTTTAACAGACTTTCAGAACTCATGAATCTACCAATGAGTGCATGGAAACAAAGCGGATTAATGGGCATTAGCAAAAAATACAAACTAGGTAAGAAGAAAGGAACCTTACAAGTATTGTATGATTTTTTACATTTTTCAAATCAAGTAAATACACAACCAGTGATTTTTAGAACTGGATTTAATTTTTAGTATATGGGTATGAGATTTTTATGGGTGGCTTTATCGGTTTTAACAATGGGAACTAAATTGTTTGCTCAGGCAGAACCGCAAAGCACTTTAATGGAGTTAAAAAAAGTGCCGATTGCACCTTCGCCAAATGCATCAGCAATTGGTAAGTTTGGAGAAATTCCTGTTTCCTTAAGTACGGGTATTCCCAGTATACAGGTACCGATGTATCAATACCAAAGTAATGATAAGGGCATCAGTGTGGATGTTTCTCTTCGCTATCATGCGGGCGGTCATAAGGTAGATGATATGGCAGCTAACGTAGGATTGGGCTGGTCATTGAATGCTGGCGGAGTGGTATCAAGAACCATGCGTGGCAGACCAGATGATGGAACAGAAGGTTACTTATCAACGGGTAATTTGCCGGCCTATCAAACACAGATTTTTGATTATGCAATTACGGAACCAAGTTCTTCTACTTCTACCAACCAAGGTATTTGTTATGACAACTCCAGTGATTATTATGCGATTAAAAATATTGCGGAAGGGGAGTTAGATGGGGAGTGTGATATTTTTCAGTTTAGTGTAGGGTCGGTTGCAGGTAAATTTTATTTTAAGAAGAATGGACAAGTGCAGTTGGTAACACAACAAAATGTAAAAATCACTTTTAGTGCTGTCTATAGTTATGGAGTCATGTCGTATATAGATGAGTTTGTAATTACGGATGAATGGGGGAACAAATATGTATTTAATCAAAAAGAGTGGACGTCTTCGAGTAGCGCTTTAGGATCTGCTCCACCAGTATCTCCAAGTTATATCAGCAGCTGGTATTTAAAGAAGATTATTGCTGCCAGTGATGCAAGAGAAATCATCTTTAACTATACCTCTCCTTCATACTCATTGCAGTATGAAGGTGGATTTGCTACTTCCTATCGCACCAAATGGGAATATGGTAATATCAACGGTCCAACAGAAGCCACCTATGGCTATTCCATCATTTCTATATTATACCCACATAGAATTAGCTCTATTGATTTTCCAAATGGCAATCAAGTTTTATTCAATTATAATTTAGCGAGACTCGATTATGTGGGTGATTATGCATTAACCGATGTGGTCATAAAAAATAATGCGATTCAAAAAAAGTATGTGTTAGAATATGATTATTTTATTTCGCCTACCTGTTACCCACAGAGCAGTCCTTGCACTCCTCCACCTTATTCTGCCAATGATTATTACCGGAGGCTAAAGCTTACCGCTGTAAAAGAAACAGGAGGTTCGCAAATTATTCCACCCTATACTTTTGAATACAATGCTACACCATTACCAGTTAGAAATTCAGCATACAAAGATGCATGGGGATATTACTCAGGTACTGCATCGGCAAATAGCTCGGGTACCCCAATAACCATACTGACACCAGGCCAACCATTTACGCTTTTCTTTAGCGATGCGCTTCCTGTTGAACAGTACACCAAAGCCTGGGTATTAGAGAAGATCAATTATCCAACGGGTGGTTTTACCAGTTTAACCTATGAACTCAATAATGGCTATAACAACGGGGTGTTTAAAAATATTGGTGGCTTAAGAATAAAAAAGACAGAAGACAATAATGGAGCAACGAGCAATATTGTGGTAACCAATTATAGTTATGTAAAAGCAGATAATAGTTCTTCAGGCACTATGCAGACCATGCCCAATACTACTTATTATTGGACGGTAATGAGGAATAACTATAGTTCTTCTAAAGCCTATTTTTTAAATCAAACCAATAGCCCTACTCAATCACTTTCTTATTTTAATGGCAGCCCTGTTATCTATACCAGGGTTAAGGTAGATAAGAATAGCAATGGCCAGAATAATGGATATTCCATAAGTGAATACAGTGCGCTAGCAAGCTACCATATTCACCAAGATAATTTTCCCTATGTGCAAAAGCAAGACCTAGATTGGGCGCAAGGTTTATTATTAAAGGAAACTCATTACAATAGTACCAATGCCTTGGTGAAGCAGCTAGATAATGAATACCAAGATTATACTTATTATCCAAGTGCGGATCCTCAATCGCGCAATACCATTAGTGGATTATTGTTCTGGGATGATCAAGGCTCTTTTAATGCTAATTTATATGGTGCTAGGTCCTACTATATGAACTATGGAAGATCGGCTTTAAAAAAACGCACAGAAACCATTTATGAAAATGGAATCGCACAAACCAATATCACCGACTATTATTACGACCACAGCAACTATTATTTTCCATCGAGGGTAAAAAGAACCAATAGTAAAGGACAAGAAATTGAACAAAGACTAAAGTATCCGTTCGATTTCACGGGCACGTATGTGTATGATCAAATGGTGGCACGCAATATATTGGCTCCTATTATTGAGTCAAAACAGGTGTACCTATCAGGAGGTCTCACACAAAATGGTGTATTTAATAATTACGGTTTGGTGAATGGCACAATCATAGACATTAACAATCAACAACGATTCAATACCAGCACAAACGGTTGGGATACAGAAGTGGTTTTTAATCAATACGACAGTAAGGGCAATGTATTACAAATGAGTCCAAAAAATGGACCTGTGGTTGCTTATATATGGGGTACCAACCAAACCAATGTATTGGCCAAAATTGAAGGGGCTACCTATGCAGAAGTGTTGTCAGTGCTTGGGCAGTCTGATCCAAATTTGACTTATCTACAACAAATGGGGGAGACCGATTTAAGAAATCAATTGAGCTTACTTCGCAATAATTTAAAGAGCAGTAAGCCTAAAGCACAAGTAACTACTTTTCTATACAAGCCCTTAGCTGGAATAAAGGAACAAACCAACCCGAATGGTAAAACCAGCTATTTTGAGTACGATGTTTTCAACAGACTCTCTTTAGTAAAAGACCAAGATGGAAATATCGTAAAGCGCATTTGTTATAATTACCAAGGTCAACCAGAAGTATGTTATACAGCAGAAAGTACAGGAGGGCAAACAGTGTATGCAAGACTTAGTTATGAGAACCAGTGGTGGTCGGGTAATTACAGTTATGCAGACATTGTTGTTCGGTTTTACTCCGATGCAGCCGGAACCATTCCATTGTCGGTAAGTAATCTACCTACGGCTTATCAAAATCAATCTTGCTATGGCACATCTTATAATTCAGCTACTGCAAATGGAACGGCCATTGTGTTGAACTATTCTGCACTGGTGTATGAGTACAATTACGATTACGGATACTGGTGGGATTGTTCATATAACTATGGTTTAACAAGCGGCAATTATATCATCATTCAATAAAATTATTTTCATGCGATACCAATATATCATCGGGTTTGTTTTGTTGATGTGTTCATTTACTTCTGCACAAGCACAAGACCGAATAAAATTCAAAGACAGTTTGCGCAATAAAGAGGTAAAGCATTTTGCTGATACGCTATCCTTAAGTAAAGCGCAAGCCAAAGCATTATCACAACATTATTTAAATAGAGATAGACAAACAGATTCTGTTATGCGCATACCGCTTATTGGCCAAGATGGAGCGAAGCGAAAAGCGATGTTACAAGAAGTGAGAACCACTTTTAATGAGGCAGTTAAACAAACCTTAAATAAAAAGCAATACCAGGTTTTTAAAGAAGTGCATAAAGCACAGCAAGCCCTTGCAATGGAAAAACTAAAAGGGTTAAAGAAACAAATACAAATGGACAATAACGATAAAGACAACTGATCAATATGTTTTCAGCAGCTAAAATAATAAAGGGGATTGCACTTTGTTCAATCATTTTGGTATGTGATAATCGAACTCATGCCCAAGGAACCTATCCAAGTAGTACCCCTGTTAACTATGTTCGTGTTTGGGATCTAAGGGCTCCTGAACAAAACCATTTAAATATAAGTTCCAGGCCACTTAAGGATGCTTTACAAAGCACCATGTATAGTGATGGATTGGGCAGGGTATTACAAACAGTGGTGAAACAAGGTGCGCTAACAACAGCAACGGCAGCAAGTGCTGATCTGGTGACTCCACAGCAGTATGATGTTTATGGAAGAACACCACAAGTATATCTCCCTTTTGCGGCAACCGATAACCAGGGTGGATTTAAATACAATCCATTTGATCAGCAGGTTGGATTTTACAATACACAATTAGCAGGTCAAAGTGAGCAGTATTTTCATCAACAACATAGTTATGAACCAAGTCCACTTAATCGAGTGATTAAAACAACGGCACCAGGAAGTAGTTGGACGGGCAGTAATAGAGGCGTTAATACGGTGTATGGACTTAATGATGCCAATGACGATGTAAAGAGTTGGACAGTGTATGGCAGTGGTAGTTATGGCGTATCTGGTACTTATGCAAATGGACAACTCAGCGAAATCACTACCATAGATGAAGATGGAAAGCAAGTAGTAGAATATAAGGACAAAGACGACAAAACGATTTTAAAGAAAGTACAACAGAACCCCAGCCCTAGTGCTGGATATAGTGGATGGATGTGTACCTATTATCTCTATGATGATTTTAGTTTACTCAGGCTAGTGATACAACCCAAAGGCGTGGAGTATATGTTGCAGTATGGATGGTCTATCAATAGCACAATACTAGCAGAACAATGTTTTGAATACAACTATGATGGCAGGGGTAGAATGATTGAAAAAAGAGTACCAGGTGCAGGCCTCGTTGAAATGGTTTATGATGCCAGAGATCGGGTAACCCTAACCCGTGATGCAAATATGCTGGCAACCAGTAAATGGATGTTTACCAAGTATGATGATTTAAACAGAGTGGTACAAACAGGGTTTGTTTTTCAAGGAGCCAGTAGAGCCACTTTTCAATATTATGGAGATAGCTATGTAGATTTTCCAGTGCATTGGTGGAGTAATGAAGTGCTCACTGAAACCTACTATGATAACTACAGTTGGAGCCCTGCTAGTTATGGATTATCGGATGCATTGAACCTTAGTTGGGGCAGTTTTGCTGGGGAAGACAATAGTAATTTCCCCTACCCAAGGGGAGTGGTAAAGAGTAATGATGTGCATGGAATGGTTACAGGAACAAAGGTAAAACAGCTAGGAGGTTCAGGCGGATATTTATACAGTGTAATGATCTATGATAAAGATGGAAGGGTTTTACAAACACAGCGCACCAATATAACAGGTGGAGTGGATATTACTACAACACAATATAGTTTTAGTGGACAGCCGCTGAGGGTGGTACAAAGAACACAAAAAGCGGGTGCCAATGCAAGTGATATCGTAACTACGAGTGAACACAGTTACGATGATTTGTGGCGGATTACCGCAACTACCAAAACAGTTAGTGGTCAGGCCAATGGACAATCTCTATCTGCCAGTAAACAAATCAGCCAAAACAGTTATGATGCGCTAGGCCAATTAAGTAAAAAAGTATTGGCTCCTTATATGAGCCTAGAACAACTGGATTATGAATACAATATCAGGGGATGGTTACTAGGGGTTAATAGGGGTTATTTAACTGGATCGGGTAAAAGATTTGGTTTTGAATTAGCATACGATAAGCCAGGTAACTATGTAGGTGGGGGTAATTATACCCCCCAATACAATGGCAACATTGCAGGTACTACTTGGAAGAGTATGGGTGATGAAGAGAAGCGTCGCTACGATTTTGGATACGATGCAGCCAACCGATTATTAAAAGCCAACTTTGGACAGTTCACCAGTGGTGGGTTTAATCTTAGTGCAGGCATCAACTACAGTGTACAACTAGGTGATGGTGTCAATGGGTCTTCTGCCTATGATGTTAATGGCAATATTAAATCAATGCAACAGTGGGGGGTAAAGGGCATTAGTAGTACGGTCATAGATGACTTGTCGTATACTTACCAAAACAATCTCAGTAATAAACTGCTTGCAGTAAACGAAGTGTCGCTCGGAAGTACCAACAATTATTTAGGTGATTTTACCGATATAAATACAGCGGTGAACGATTACAGTTATGATGGCAACGGTAATTTAATTGAAGATAAAAACAAAGGCATTGGTTCTATTGGTTACAATCATTTAAATCTACCACAACAAATAAGTGTACCCGCAAAAGGAAATATCACTTACAACTACGACGCCAGTGGTGCTAAGTTAAGCAAGACCGTAACCGAAGGCAGTAGTGTAAAGACAACGCTTTACTTAGGGGATATGGTTTTTGAGAATGATGTGTTTTTATTTGCTGCTCATGAAGAAGGAAGGTTACGCAAAGCAGCCAGTGGTGTAGTGGCCTATGATTACTTTATCAAAGACCATTTAGGTAATACCCGCATGGTACTTACCGATGAAACCAATACACAGTACTACCCCACTTTAAGTAGTGAAGGAGGTAGCGGTAGTGGGGAAGCCAATAACCAAAATGCCATCTGGGATGATGCAGCAGGCAATAGCATAGACATTATAAATAGAAGGGTCAACCGTCCTGGTAATTTTGGTACAACGGGTACCAATGGAAATTATGCATTAAGCATTACCAAGAATACCGGGGGTATAGGAGCAGGTAAATTACTTAAAGTCATGAGTGGCGATATTGTCTACAGCAGTGTAGATTATTTTTACCACAACAACTATGCAGACAACAGCAGTGCCAATGGATTAGGCAGTATCTTAAACCATATTGCAGGGGTTATTGCTGGAACCCGAAGCCCTGCGGGAACAGCAGTAAAATCAGCCAATGGCGCAGCAGCAGGTAACCTTGGAGCAGATGGATTATTCACCGGACTTTTTGCACCACAAAGCCCATCAGGGGGCTATACCTACCAGCCCAAAGCCTATATGCATATCTTGCTCTTTGATGAACAATTTAAGTTTGATGCAGCCAATAGCTATGTAGTACAAGTAAGTGCATGGGTACAAGAAAGTAGACAAACATTATACGGAAGTGCAAGCGCAAAAAAGAATGGATATGCGTATATTTACTTTAGCAACGAAAGTAACGATGTAGTGTTCTTTGATAATTTTAACCTGACCCATCAAGCTGGGCCCCTACTCGAAGAAACTCATTACTATCCGTTTGGGTTAACAATGGGTGGGGTATCTAGTAAAGCTGCAAACGCATTAAGTGGTCGAAAAAAATTCAATGGGAATGAATTGCAACAAAATGAGTTCAGTGATGGAAGCGGTTTAGAGTTCTATGATTTCAATGCCAGAACATATGACCAGCAAATAGGGAGGTTTATTCAAATTGACCCAGAAACTGAATTTTTGCAAGAAAGCTTTAGTCCATTTCATTTTGGAATAAATAACCCAATTCTTTATGATGATCCAGATGGGAAAAATCCAATTGGATTAACTTATAAAATCATTAGGGCTCTTTCAAAAGTAGTTGAGTGGTCAACAAGTCAAAGTACTGTAGCTCCTGCTGCAATGACCTCAGGCTTTCTTAGAGATGGTACAACTGTTGTGAAAACGGTGATGGATTTGAAAACCTTGAAGGAGGTTAAATCTGTGAATGCACAAGCAGAGAATAAAGAACAAACTGCGAGGGGAAGCAATAATCAAAAGTCCAGAGAATCAGCAAAAACAGGGCAAGAGGCACATAGGCAAGAGCAGTCAAAATTGAAACAGGAAGGCGCTGAAACAGAAGTTACAATGCAGTTAAAGGATGGTACTGTTGTAAGGAAAGATGCAGTGCGTCCTGACGGAACTACTGTAATAATTAAGCCTGATACAAAAACAGGTAGGGCCTCTGCTGACAAACGTGCAGAGCTAATGGAGAAAAATGGACATAAGACTGAAAAAATACTATATGACTCTAAAGACCCAAAATATCAGCCTGGCTCCCCTTCATATATAGGGCCTAAAAAAACAAGTTAGAATGAAATTGAATAAGAAGAAACTATCGAATATAGTAGGACAGGATTTAATAGGCTTGGGTTATAAGAAATTTGAAGATGGATTTTTTGGCTCTGATGGACTTTTTATAAAGCAAGTATCAGAGGGGCTTTTCTTAACACTAGGGCTAACTATTTCCAGATTCTATGAATCGAGTTTTACTGGCTCATATTATTTATCTAAGAGTACGCGTTGGGGCGCAGTGTGGGGGGATATTCCTAAAGAAAGTTATAAACGAATTAGTTTTTTTATCACTGATGAAGAAAAGAAGTCTCTATTTGACGAAGCCGATAAACTCGAAGGCGTAAGGGACGCGTGGTGGGATGCTTTTAATACAAACAGTGTAATGAGGTTTTTACACGCAGTTAGGCTGTCAGAAAAAAGATTTGTTGAGCAACCTATGTTAATTCAGAATGTGGAGAATAGTATAGATGGAAACATGTTAGCTGAATATATCTCAACGGTTCATAGCGTATTCAATATTGCAGGGGATATAAAACATGACTTCAAATTTATACCCCCAAATCCAATTAAAAATATTCCGATTGAATGGTTCAAGGCTGCAGAACTAGCTATTATAAAAAATGGTAGTATTTTGAATGCTAACACAGTTAAACTTTTGGCAGCCGATGCTTGGTTCGTAAGTAAGATGAATTTATAGCAAACCACCCCTAAATGGTAATCGCTAACTTTTTTATGTTGCTATTATACAGAAGGTTGAAATGTCTTTTTTCTTTTCAATTAAAAAACAAAATCGGTACTTTTAGCTTATAGAGAAGTTCTTTGATTGAATCCCTAACTAATTTCTGAGTCGGTTTAAAAGAAACAAAGAAAACCCATTACTATCCGTTTGGGTTAACAATGGGTGGGGTATCTAGTAAAGCTGCTGGAGCTCTTGAAAATGATAAGAAATATAATGGCATAGAGTTAAACGAAGACTTAGGGCTAGGCACTTATGATGCTTTCTTTAGAAACTTAGATCCACAAATCGGAAGATGGTGGCAGATAGATCCGAAGATCGAAAGCATGGAAATGTGGAGTCCTTATGCTTCTAATTTTGATAACCCAATTAGATTTAGTGATCCATTAGGTGATGAGCCATGCTGTCAGGAAATATGGAAGGATATTAAATCTGCTGCAAAGGAAACTGGAACTTCTCTTTATAATGGTTCTGTAAGTGTTGCAAGAACTTTCAACACTTACGTGAATCCAATTGCAAGTATTGTTGAAGTAGTGACAGGGAAAAGTACGGAGAGTGATTTTACTGTTGCTAAGCCGCGGTCTATTTCTGGGATGGAAGCTGCGATTGCAATTATTCCAGGAGCAAAATTAGAAGGATCTTTAATTAAAGCTGGTGAAAAGATTGTAGTTGCCGCACTTGAAAAATATGAAGTTGGTTCTGCCGATAAGTTGTTAAGTAAATCAGTAAAAGGTGATGGTTTAGATGTTCATCATGTGTCACAATCAAAGCCGACGAGTCAGATAATAGCTGATTATGACAAAAAAACTGCACCTGCAATTGCATTAACTCAAGCCGAGCATA
>JAGOGG010000154.1 GCA_017996795.1 Sediminibacterium sp.
AACAAATTAAAAGGCCAAAAGAAATGGCTGCCAACTTTACTATGTTGGGACAAGCACTTTCCTTATCTGGAAATTTTGAAGAGTCTGCGAATTATTTTGATAAAGCAGAATCGATATACAAGAAAATAAATGACCAAAAAGCATTAAGTGTCTTGTACCATAATGCAGGAGCAATGTTTACTGAAAAAACAGAACCAAAACTTGCTTTGATTTATTTAATAAAGTCTTTAGAAATACAAGAATTATTAAACGACACTAAAACAATAGGTGCAACACAAAATAATATTGGAAGACTTTTCTATCAAACCAAAAACTATCCTAAAGCAATTGAATATTTCAATAAAGCCATTAATGCCAACTACCTTTCGCAAGATTGGAGAAATTTAGGAATTGCGCATGTCAATATTGCGAATGTACATGTAGACTTAAACGATTATCCAAAGGCAATTGAAGAACTCAACAAAAGCTTGGTTTATTTTAATAAGGTAGATTTTAAAAGAGGAATGCAAGTGGTGTACAATAATATGGGCGCCATGAATATAAGACAGCAGAATTATGAAGCGGCAATACCCCTATTAAAAAAAGGGTTAGAACTGGCCAATATCAACCAATCTAAAGCTGGTGTTGCTCTTATAGAGCAGAATATTGGATTTTCATTGTCTGGGTTAAAGCAATATAAAGAAGCGCTGGTATGGTTTGAAAAGGCAGAGCAAACCGCTATAGACAATAAGGCGGACGATTATAGTTTTGGAGAAATTTACAATCACCGATCCTCTCTAGATTCTGCAATGGGTAATTACCAAAGCGCGTTGGTGTATAGAACCAAATATATGCGCATCAACGAAAAATTCATGGGCGAAAAAGTAATAAAGGAAGTGAATGAATTGCAGACCAAATACGAAACACAAAAAAAAGAATATACCATTTCGCTTTTAAATAAATCTGATTCAATTAAGTCATTAGAAATTGCCAACCAGCAGTTGGCTATTAATCAAAGCCTTTTTAAAATAGCAGAGCAAAAATTAAAATTATCCGATGCCAATTTGCAAATTATATCCGATAGTTTATTATTAACACAGCAAAACAAACAGCTTTTACAAGCAAAATTAGACTCTAGTTTTAAAGAGGAAAAGATATTAAGGCTTGCAGAACAAAATAGAATAAAGGAACTAGAAGTTAGTAGAAAAAACAACCAAATTGTAATCGTACTAATCAGTATGAGTTTTTTAGCATTAGCCATCTATTTTATTTATAAAAGAAATCAATCTGTACAAGAAAAAGCCTACCAACAAAAACTACTAGAACAACAAAAAAATGCCGCAATTGCTGTATTAGATTCGGAGGAGAAAGAACGAAAAAGAATTGCCAGCGATTTACATGATGGAGTGGGTCAGTTAATGTCTGCAGCTTGGATGAATATGCAAGCATTGAAAAACCAAATGGTGCATTTAAGTAATGCTGAATCAGAATTATTAGATAAATCATTGGCACTTGTAAATGAAAGCTGCAATGAAGTTAGACAGGTAAGTCATACTATGATGCCAAACGCTTTATTGTTAAAAGGATTGGTTAAAGCAGTTCAAGAGTTTATTGGTCAAATCAATCAAAGAAATGTAAAAATAAACTTAACTACCGAAGGACTTTCGGAAAGTTTACCATCGCACATTGAAACGGTGTTATACAGAGTTATTCAGGAAAGCGTGAACAATGTGATAAAACATGCAAAGGCAAGTAAATTAGATATTTCAATCATTCAATCAACAGACGGCATTGATGTATTAATTGAAGACAATGGGATTGGATTCAATATCGCACTAACAAGTCAAAATGAAGGTATTGGATTGTCGAATATCAAATCTAGAATTCAATATTTAGAGGGCACAGTAGAGTGGAACACCAGTGAAAACAATGGTACATTAGTTGCTATCTTTATACCATTCATTAAACCGATTTCCAATAATTTGTAATGATATATATTGGCATTGTAGACGATCACCAAATTGTAATTGATGGCTTAACAGCTTTACTCAATCATCAACCAGGCATTCAGATTGTATGTACAGCCAATAATGGCAAAGAAATGCTTGACCATTTAGCTGAAAATAAAATTGACGTATTACTTACCGATGTAATGATGCCTCAGATGAATGGACTTGAGCTAGCAGAATTGGTTAGCATTATGTATCCGACAACAAAAATCATAGCGTTGAGCATGAATGGCGAAGGCGTCATAATCAATCAATTAATTAATAAAGCATCCATCAGTGGCTACTTATTAAAACAATCCAACGCAAATGAATTGGTGGTCGCAATTAAGAAAATTGCCAATGGTGGTCAGTATTTCCCTGATACTATCTTAGATGCTTTAGAAGCCCATTCTACAAATAAAGATATAGTAGAAGCAGCACATCTAACTCAACGTGAAATTGAAGTCATCAGTTTAATGGAAAAGGATTTCTCCAATAAACAAATTGCAGATGCACTCAATATTGCAGTTAGGACAGTAGAAACCCATCGTAAAAATATATTTCGTAAAACCGGCACCAATAATTTACTCTCTCTAGTTAAATGGGCCTACGAACACAAGCTACTTATTTAATTAAAAAGCCTTTGCTCTTTTTAAAATAGGCAATCCTTTGGCTTCATTAATCACTATAGACAATTCAGTTGCTTGAACTGGGTTGGGCAATAATATTATTCTTTTATTGCCAATGGTTGTAATGGCTTCTTGGTATACTTGCTCCCCATTCAAAGACAAACTAATTGTAGCGGATGCAATTTTTTGCCCATATTTTAAGTCTTCTTCTAAAACAATCCCTCGAATAACAGCAGGTGCTTTTAGCATATAGTACCAAGTACTGTTTTTTCTAGGATTATTCTTGTCTGGTCCAGCTTCATTTAAAGCTGCATTTTTAAATAAATTTTTTAATTCAATTTGATCAATTTTTGCTTTTAAGCCACTTAAAGCAATAATATCATTTTCATGAATTAAGCCTCTTGCATCAGGAGGTACATTCAACAATAAGTTGGCGCCTCTTCCAACGGATTCTAAATAAATTTTAAACAATTGATCAGCCGTTTTCACTTTTTCATTTTCCACATTTCTATGGAACCAACCTGGTCGAATACTCACGTCTACTTCTGCCGGTATGTAACTAGACCCTTTATAATTACCTGTCCCTAATGTATCTTGACTGGGTGCGCCATGTCCTCGTTTAAAACTCGCTGTATCTAATAAATTCCAATTGGTTTTACCTGCATATCCACTTTCATTACCCACCCATCTTGCATCAGGACCAATATCACTGAAAATAATTGTTTGCGGAGACAATTTTCGAACCAGTTGTTCATAACGTTTCCAATCATACACTTGTAATTTCCCATTTGGCCCCTCTCCATTTGCTCCATCCCACCATAGTTCCCAAATAGGTCCATATTGTTGAAAAATCTCTTGGAGCATATTTACAAAAACATCATTGTACTTTTCGGTACCATAATCTGGATGGTTTCTATCCCAAGGAGATAAATAAACGCCAAATAACAATCCTGCTTTTTTACAAGATGCTGCTAACTCAGCCAATATATCTCTTTTAAAACCACTTTCACGGACTGTATGAGTAGAAAATTTGCTTGGCCATAAACAAAAGCCATCATGGTGCTTTGCAGTAATTATAATTCCTTTAGCCCCAGATTCTTTTGCAACTTTACACCATTGATCGGTATTTAATTGGCTAGGATTAAATACCTCCGTCTTTTCTTTTCCATCGCCCCACTCTTTTCCGGTAAAAGTATTCGGGCCAAAATGCATAAAAAAATAGTAATTGTTCTTATGCCATTTCAACTGTGCATTAGTAGGTAATGGATTGCGATTTTGCGCTTGAATAATAGTGAAAAAAAGCAGTAGTAAAAAAGTAATTATTGATTTTCTCATTCTTTCCAATTATTAGCCATCCATTTGTAGAAAGCAGGAAATTCTTGTCGCCAATATTTTTCACTATGCTGTCCTACTGGATTAACTACGGTTCTAATTTGCGATTGTTTTTTCTTTTGCAATATAGCTGCAATCTTTTGCATATCTGAAACTGATGTCACATCTTCCTTACCCCCTGAATAAAAATAAAAACGGAGCATTTCCATCCCTTCCCATTTTTCGGCATCCACTGCAATTTGAGGAGAAATCCAAAAAGAAGGAGAAAATACACCAGCCCCTCCAAATACAGTTGGGTGTTTTAACTGTGCATACCAACTTATTAAACCTCCCAAACTACTACCCGTTAAATAGGTGTAATCCCTACCCTTTCTTGTTCTGTACTTACTATCTATATAGGGTTTTAAAGTAAGTGCAATAAAATCAACATATTCATTGCCTAACCCTTTCCCATATTGAAAATGGTCGTATGGATTGTATTCATTGATCCTTTTATCTAATCCATTGTCTATCCCTACAACAATGCACTCTTTTTGTAATTGATCTTGCAAACTATCTAAACACTCATCTACCCCCCACTCTCCAGCATAGGCTGTTTTTTCATTGAATAAATTTTGGCCATCGTGCATATACAAAACCGGATAATTCTTCCCTGTTGTTTGGTAATTTTTAGGCAGATAAACCCATATTCTTCTTTTTTTATTCAATTGTGGAAATGCAAAAGCAGTATCCATAATACGTACCTGTGGACTTGCAGTATATTGTTTAGGTTTTTCTGGATAATCATCTTTAAACCCAGCAATCGTATATTCATTACTGATGTCTCCATTTACTTCAACTATTCTGTCTGGAATATCTCTTCCATCTGCTGTAGACTCCAATTTATTTTCTCCTCTTGAAAACTTGAAGGCATAAGTTCCTGCTGCAAGATTAATCAACACAATGCTTTTTCTTCCCCCACTAAATGGTTTCAATTTATACTGGGGATCTTGTGGCTTCCAATTGTTGAAAGTACCTGTTAAATAGATGTCTTCATTACTTCGGGTTGCAATATTCGTCACCACAAACCTTGCGCTAAATTGCGCATACAAGTTTCTTGAGCCAATGAAAAAAATGAATAATAATAAAGTTCTCATACTTTAAAAGTAGGCAAAATAAAAGAGGCCGTCTCAAAACAAATTGAGGCGGTTTTTTTATTTGTGAGATTTGAAGTTACTATTTTTTGGATTTAATTTGTAGGATCCGTTGTGACCGGGTTCATTTTAAAAAAATAGGTTAAAACA
>JAGOGG010000019.1 GCA_017996795.1 Sediminibacterium sp.
AATACCTGTAATTCATATTTACCCATTAAAAAAATGCCGCTATTCCCTCTGCTTTGACTAGACCCAGCAATTATTGCAGGAGACTTCCACTCAATATGTAGTTGACAACTTCCGAATTTTTCTCTGGTTTCAATATTGCCTGAACCTTTCACAACATTCAATATTCCTTGTGCATCCATTTTCCATCCAATTGTGCCACCTCCTTCTTTTTGAAAAGCGTTGGTGTTTTTGCCATTAAAAAGTACAATGGCATCGGAGGGAGCATCACTGGCTAATTTTCCTGGCGTAACCATGGAAGGTACAGGTTCCCACACTTCGGTTTTTTTGGCTTCTTTTGCTAAGCTGTCCATATTGGGTTTTTGTTGAGCAAAACTGCAAGTAGCAATAAAGCCACTGATTATGGTGGTTAAAAGCAATTGTTTCATAGTTTGAATATCGTGAAAAAAACATAAAAAATTCGTATTTCTACGATATTGTTTGTGACTGTTAATAGAGAATTTAGGTATTCATTCTTTCACGATTAAATGTTTAGATATGAAAAGTGCCATTAAAGTTTTTATTGCAGACAATCAATTGATGTACAAATTGGGTTTAAAAAGTATTTTGAAATCCTATGATTCCTTGTCTTTAGTAGGCGAAGACCAGTATAAAGAAAGCTGGTCGGCCGATATTAGTAAATATGAGCCCGATGTGGTTTTAATAGACTTGGAATCTGATTCAGCATCCGTTGCAAAAACAGTACTTCAAACAGCTCCTCATACTGCTATTGTGTTATTGTCTTATGCAATTACTAATGAAATGATATTGCATTTATTAGATGTAGGAGCACTGGGCTTTGTATCAAAACATGCAAACCCAGATGAGATTGTTGAAGCTATAGAAAACGCTTATTTGCAGAAACCCTATTTCTGTAAAATTAGTTCTGTTTGTTTAACCAATATTGTTTCTAAAAATTATCAACTACCACATAAAATCACTGCAAATTTTACAGAGAGAGAACTACAAATAATTGAAAGAATTTGTGACGAAAGAACCAGTAAAGAAATTGCGAATGAATTACATTTAAGCAAAAGAACAGTGGAAGGTCATAGAACAAGAATTATGTTAAAAGTAGGAGCAAAATGTAGTGCAGGCATTGTTACCTATGCTTTAAGCAATGGCATTTATCAGCGAACAAAATATGCTTAGTTCCATCCACCCCCCAAGGATCTATACAGGTCTATCAGGTAAAGAAAGACTGTTTTCTTGCTATTGATTTGCTCTAGCTCTGCTTCTAAAACACCTCGCTGTGCTGTAATTACTTCTAAGTAAGTTGCCAGTCCGCCTAAATATAAATCATTAGATGCAGCTACTGCAGCTTGCAAGCCTTTAGTCTCTTCAACTTTGAGTTGGTATATTTTTTTGTATTGTTCTATACCACTCAATTCTGTTTGAACTTCGTGATATGCATAAATGATATGCTTTCTATAAGTTTCAAATGCTTGTTTTTGCGTGGCAGTTGCCAACTGATAATTTCCTTTTAACATGTTTTTACTTAGAACAGGTGTAACCAAGCCACTTAATAGCCCATAAGTAAGTGATTGAGGACTAAATAAAACCGAAGACTTAAAGCTATTGAGTGCGGTATATGCACTAATATTTAAAGAAGGCAGAAATGCTTTTCTACTTGCCTCTAATTCTGCCCCTGCAGCTTCTAATAATAATTCTGCTTCTCTAATATCTGGTCTGTTCACCAATAACTGAGCAGGGATACCTATTTGTATATTTTCAGGAACTGCTAAATCAGTAATTGATTTCCCCCTTTTAATAGTAAAATCATATTTACCAGAAAGAGCACCAAGCTGATTTTGGATAGCAGTAATTCTTTGTTGCATTACATTCAGCATACTTTTAGTACCTAATAACTGTGCATTAAATTGTTGTACTGCTAGTTCTGTTGCTCTACCACCAGCTTTTTGAATTTTTACTATCTCAACAGCGTTTTCTTGAAGCTTGATATTATTTTGTAAAATTTCTAATTCTTTATCTAAAGCCAATAGTTCATAATATAAGCCTGCAACCTGAGAAACAATTTGCGTAGTTACCCATTGTCTAGCTTGTTCGGTGGCTAGATATTTAGTGTATGCTGCTTTCTTTTGATTGGATAATTTGCCCCAAATATCTGCTTCCCAGCTACTTCTGAACCCAACAAATAAATCAGGCATATTCAATGGAATTTGTTGGTCCTTCCGAATATTGGGAGACAGATTCATATCATAATTACCTAAACCGTTCATCGTATAATCTCCAAACTTGTCTACCCCAGTTGATACAACCGCGTCTAAGCTTGGTTTAGTGATACCCTGTGCTATTCCAAATCCTGCTTTAGCTGCTGCTATTCGTTGAACGGCAATTCTTATATCAGCATTGTATTGAAGAGCAGTATCTATTAATTCTTGCAATGCAGGATCAGGAAAAAAAAGCTTCTTTGGATGAGTAGCAATACTACTGCTATCCAATGAGTTTTGAAAACTTGGCGGTAATACTTCAGCTTTATTTATACTTACTGCTTTGGGCATTGCGCAAGAGAATGCAATAGAAACACAAATAACAAAACCAAAAACGACAGGAATATTTTTCATATAAAAGGGTTCTATTGATCAGATAGTTGTTCAGGATGTTCAACAATGGAAACAGCTACAGTAGTTGATTTCTTTTTCGTAAACTGTTCAGACAATTGTGCAAAAATTACGTAGAGACCTGGAATAATAATAACACCAAATATGGTTCCAAATAACATTCCACCAGCCGATGCAGTACCAATAGATCGGTTACCAATAGCTCCTGCTCCAGTAGCAATTACCAAAGGAATTAATCCAGCAATAAATGCAAATGATGTCATTAATATGGGCCTTAATCTGGAGACAGCTCCTTCTTTAGCAGCTTCTAAAATAGAGAAGCCTTGGCTTCTTCTGAGCATTGCAAACTCTACAATTAATATGGCATTCTTACCCAATAGCCCAATCAGCATGACCAATGCAACTTGCGCATAAATATTGTTTTCTAATCCCAATAATTTTAATGCAACAAATGCACCAAAAATTCCAGTAGGTAAAGAAAGTATTACAGCAAATGGCATTAAAAAACTTTCGTACTGAGCAGCAAGAATAAGATACACAAATAACAAGCAAACAACAAATATAGATGCAGCTTGACCGCTTGATGCAACCTGGTCTCGCGTTATTCCAGACCATTCATAACTATAACCCCTTGGTAACTTTTCTTTAGCCACTTTTTCTACTGATTCAATGGCTTCCCCACTACTAAATCCAGCGCCCGCATCTCCATTTACCATTGCGGATGTGTACATATTGTATCTGGTTAATTGTTCTGGTCCATACACCCTTTCTAGTTTAATGAATGTGCCATAAGAAACCATTTCCCCTCGGTTGTTCTTTACATACATATTCATTAAGTCATTGGGTTTAGCTCTGTAGTTGGGATATGCTTGAACCATCACTTTATACATTTGACCAAATCGAATAAAATTGGTGGCATAATAACTACCAATTAAGGTTTGTAAATCGGTCATGGCATTGTCTACAGAAACTCCTTTTTTTGCGGCCATATCATAATCTATATGAATCATGTATTGAGGGAAGCTAGGATCAAACCCAGTATAAGCAGCGCCAACCACACCAGCAGCTTTTATATCTTCAATTAATTGATTGGTTACATTGGCTGTTTGTTGCAAATCTCTTGAACCTGTTTTATCAATGACCCTTAATTCAAATCCACTGGTATTACCAAATCCAGGTACGGTTGGAGGGGGCATGAATTCTATATTTGCATCTTTTATTTTATTGGTTTTTTCTTTTAATATTGGAATCAATTGAGCAACTGTTTGATCTCTTTCTTTCCAAGGTTTTAAGTTAATCATCATCATTCCATAGGATGCACCTGCGGCCTCCGTAATTAAACTGTAGCCACTTAAGGTAGTTACGTTTTCAACAGCCGGAATATCTTTTATTACTTTTTCTAATTGAACTAAAACGTTTTCTGTTCTTTCAACAGTAGCACCAGCAGGGGCAGAAACATTCACATAAATAATACCTTGGTCTTCAGTAGGAATAAAGCCTCCAGGTAGAATGCTATTTACTCCAGCCGTTCCAACAAAGAATACAACCAAAAGAGAAATCGTCACCATTTTTCTAGCACTAATCCAGCTCACCAAATTCATGTACTTGTTTTCTGTTGCTGAATAACCCTTATTAAATGATGCAAAGAATTTTCCCAATATATTTTTTCGTTTGGGTTGTCCATGTGTATTCTTTATTAGCAGGGCACAAAGTGCAGGTGTTAAGGTTAAAGCATTAATACCTGATATCACAATTGAAACAGCAAGGGTAAGAGAAAACTGTCTGTAAAACACACCTGCTGGTCCAGATAAAAATGCTACTGGAATAAATACTGCAGACATTACCAATGTAATAGCTACAACCGCACTCGCTATTTCTTTAATGGCAGCAAGTGTTGCGTCCATTGCATTTAAGTGTTGCTCTTCCATTTTTACGTGAACTGCTTCTACCACTACAATGGCATTGTCTACTACAATACCAATGGCCAGCACCAACGCAAACAGCGTTAATAAATTAATTGAGAAACCCATCACTTGCATAAATGCCAATGTTCCAACCAATGCAACTGGAACTGCTAATGCAGGAATCAGTGTAGACCTAAAATCTTGTAAGAATAGGAATACAATGATGAATACTAAAATAAAAGCTTCAATTAATGTTTTTACCACTTCTTTTATTGAAGCGTCTAGGAAGCGAGAAACATCATAAGCAAAATTGTACTTCATGCCCGGTGGAAACGAAGTTTCCTTTAATTCTGCCATTCTTGCTTTTACCTTGGTAATAACGTCTTTTGCATTAGAACCCGGACGTTGCTTGAGCATAATTGATGCAGATGGTTTGCCATCTGTTTTCGAAATCATGCTGTAAGTCATTGCGCCAAATTCAACATCGGCAATGTCTTTTAAATATAAAATTGAACCGTTGTTTTCCGATTTTACTACTACATTTTTATACTGATTGGGTTCAAAGAATTTACCTGTATAACGAAGAATATATTGTAAGCTCTGCGGATTTTTACCAGAACTTTCTCCCGTTTTTCCTGGAGCAGCTTCAACGTTTTGATTACGTAATGCATTAATCACATCCTGTGCAGAAACATTGTATGCCAACATTCTGTCGGGTTTTAGCCAAACTCGCATGGAATATTCTTTTTGCCCCATGATTTCAGCAAATCCAACCCCATCAATACGTTTCAGTTCTTGTAAAATATTTATATCTGCAAAATTGTAAATAAATTGCTCGTCAGCAGCAGTGTCTTCACTCATTACATTTAAGTAAAGCAGCATACTGTTTACATCTTTTTCAGTTGTAACACCTGCTTTGATTACTTCTTCAGGAAGCTCATCTAATACTGTGCTCACCCGGTTTTGAACACTTACTGCAGCAACGTCAGGATCTATACCAACTTTAAATGCTACAGTAATTAGGGTAATTCCATTGTTGCTGGAAACCGATGACATATATGTCATCCCTGGCACCCCATTGATGGCTCTTTCTAGTGGAGTGGCAACCGCCTTTGCACACACTTCAGCATTTGCTCCGGTGTATTTTGCCGTAACAGTAACAGAAGGCGGAACAATATCAGGAAACTGGGTAATGGGTAGCGTAAATAATGATAAGACCCCCAGTAAAGTAATGATAATTGAGATGACCAATGATAGCACCGGCCTTTTTATAAAAGTTTCTAGCATGATTCCTTTAATTGATGGTTAGTGCTGATTGCATAAGACTATCTAAATTCATCTTCATGGGGTTTATCTTAGTGCCTTGGCGAATATTCTGGACACCTTCATAAACAATATGTTCTCCCGGTTTTAAACCAGCTTCTACTATATAATACTGCGCAACTCTTCTGCCTGGTTTAAATGCACGCATTTGAATGATATTGTCTTTATCTACAATAAAAACAAATGTTTTATCTTGAATTTCAAAAGTGGCTTTCTGTGGAATGATGATTGCATTTTCTACAGAAGTAGTTAGTCTTGCTTTTCCTGAAGCACCGTGCTTTAATAATTTATTAGGATTGGGAAAACGGGCTCTAAATGCAATGGCTCCAGTATTTTCATTAAACTCCCCATCACTGGTTTCAATTTTACCCGTGTATCCATATTGTGTACCATCTGCTAATACAAGATTTACAGGACGATCTTCTTTTAATCCTTTTGAAACCGCTTTTCTATACTGTAAGTATTCGTTTTCAGAGATATTAAAATAGGCAAATACATTATGAACATCAGAAATGGTGGTCAATAAAGCACCAGGATCTATTAAGCTTCCCATTTTTAATGGAATTCTGTCAATGATTCCATCAAATGGAGCCCTAATAAAAGTATAAGACAATTTAGTTTCGGCACTGGTTTGTGCAGACAAAGCTTCATCAATTTTAGCTTTAGATGCATTTACTTTTGAAACAGCTAATTCATATTCGGTTTTAGCAATTACATTTTTCTCTACCAAAATTTTAGTTCTACCTAATTCTAATTCTGCAGCTTTGGCTTCAGCCATTGCATTGGAAACTGCGGCTTTGGCTTTGGCTAATTCTGTTTTGTACTCTAAGTCGTTTATTTGAAACATGGGTTGCCCTTTTTTAACCTCATGTCCTTCATCTACCAAAATCTTTTCTAAAAAACCTTGAACCCTGGCCCTTACTTCCACATTTTTTACAGCTTGAATGTCTGCAACATAATCTGTTTGTAAAATGGTGTCTTTTTGAATTACTTCAACTACTGGTAGGGAAGGAATTAACTCAGCAGTCCCCCCTTTTTCCTTGTCTTTACAAGCCATAAAGGCAAATAGCGAAAAAAGCAAAATGGGTAAAAAACGATGATTTTGAGCTGAAATACTGGTTTTCATGACTTATTTTCAGTTAAATAAGGGGCAAATATAGGTTTTTAATGTTTTTTTAATGTTAGGGTTTATAGATGAGGGTTGTACTTTAACATTTCTAATAAATTAGGGTAATTGGTCGATTTCAAATTAAAATTGGTGCGTAGACCTACTGATTATATTTTTATACTATGAGTTTACTGGAAAAGATTAAATCGAACCCCGGTCTTAAGAAATTTGTATACTGGCTCATTGTGCCTGAAAGCGCTCCAGGATGTAGGTTATGGGTTCGTTTGTTTCTAAATCCCTTTGTACACAAAATTTCCCGCAAAGCCATCATTAGAAATTATGCAAGACTAGATACTGCACCTTGGAATAAGTTTTCAGTGGGTAAAAAAGCGGTGATTGAAGACTTTTGTTGTGTGAATAATATGGTAGGTGATGTTCATATAGGAGACAACGCCCATTTAGGTTTAAGTAACACCTTAATAGGCCCCGTTTCAATTGGTAACAATACTATTTTAGCCCAAAATATTGTTTTATCAGGTTTAAATCATGGGTATGCTGATCCAGATATACCCATAAAAGATCAAAAGGAAACTACTGCGCCAATAATAGTAGAAGAGGATTGTTGGATTGGAGCTAACTCAGTAGTAGTAGCTGGTGTAACAATCGGAAAGCATTCCATAGTGGCTGGAGGATCGGTAGTTACTAAAAATGTTCCAGCCTATACTATTGTAGGAGGAAATCCTGCAAAGGTTTTAAAACAATACAATCCCCTAACAAAAATTTGGGAAAAACCTTAAGCATATATATCTTTTTTTATTGTGTGATAATCTGCTGTGCAATTACAGCCAATCATTTTAACTTCAGTCATTAAAAAAAGATTTTTGTATGAAAGAATGTATAATCTTTGCATCTCTTTCAACGAAATCCATTTGATTCTATGGCTGCCATTATTATTTTCTTAGTACTTCATTGGTATCTTTCTCTTTTTGGACAAACCTTTTATTTACATAGATACTCTGCACACAAAATGTTTACCATGAATAAATTCTGGGAAAAATTTTGGTATATCTATACTTGGGTAACACAAGGCACTTCTTACTTAAATGCAAGAGCTTATGCTATATTACACAGGATGCACCATGCCTATAGTGATACTGAAAAGGATCCTCATACTCCCCACTTTTTCAAGGAAGTGTTTACAATGATGTGGCATACCAAAAAAGTGTATCATGGAGTATTAAAAGGGACAATGCCAGTTGAACCAAAGTTTGATAAAAATTTTCCAGTTTATCCAATCATAGATAAAATTGCAGATAGTTGGATTACAAGAATATTTTTTGCATTGGTTTATGTTACATTCTATTATTTCTTTGCAACAGAATGGTGGATGTTCTTATTCTTGCCAATTCATTTTTTAATTGGACCAATACAAGGAGCAGTAGTTAATTGGGCCGGACATAAATATGGATACAGAAATTTCCCACAAGAAAAAGATCATTCTAAAAACACCTTGATTATAGATTTCTTAATGTTGGGTGAACTATTTCAAAACAATCACCATCATGCAGGAGCTAGACCCAATTTTGCTGCTAAATGGTGGGAAATAGATCCTTGTTATCCAATTATTAAAGTTTTTCATTGGATAGGAATCATTAAACTAGTTCCAATAAAAGCGAAGAACTAATTTTTCGACCATATTTCATAGATTGGTTCTCCCTTAGAGCTGAGGCCACTATGGTGCCATTGTCCATTTTCAATTTTGCCAGAAAAGTTAAGAGAGGCACCCACTCTAGATGAATCTCGACTAAAGAACGCTATGTTCTCGGTATATTTTCCATTGATAAATTGATAAGTGCCCCCACCTGTACCAGAAAACTCACCGGTTTCAATGTTGATGGCCATCCATTGAAACCGAGTTCCAGTTAATAGTTTATAGGTACGTCTGGCTCTTAAGGGGTTCTCCGTAAATTGGTCGCCATTTTTTCTTCCACTCATTCGCCAATTCCCTGCTAATACGTTTTCACCTTTATCAATTAATTCCAGGTGCTTTTCTCCAAATGTAACTTCCTTTGTTTTGCCTACAGCTGTTTTATCTCTAGAATCAAAATGAATAGTAACAAGGAGTTTGTTTCCTTCTTTAACAAAAGGACCGCCCCAGGTATAATTAAATGTTTTGTTATCTGCATTATATTTTGTTTCAACAAAATAACCATCCATTAAGCAGAGGATTACTTCATTTTCTACTTTAGATTTATAGGCCCCTTTCAAATTTTGTTGAGCTTGTGCTGCTACACTAAATAAAAAAGCGACTGCTAAAAAAATTGTTTTCATAAAATAAAATTAGTTGGTGATGTCTAGTTTCATCAATAAATCTGTTTGAATATCATTTCCTAAAGTAAACAAATGACTGCTGAATACTTTAAATCCATTTTTTTCATAAAAACGAATGGCCCTGGTATTCTTTTCCCAAACGCCTAGCCATATATAAGTTGGTTGTTTTTCTTTGCCAATGGTAATGGCATTGTTTAATAAAAATTGCCCCAGCCCAGTTCCAAAAAATTCTTTTAAAATATATATACGCTCAATCTCAAAAGCGGCTTCATCAATTAATTCAGTTTGCGCACTGGTCCAATTTAATTTCAAATAACCAACTATCTGCTCATTTTTATAAGCAAAATAAAAAGCCGAATTAGGATTTTTGAGTTCTTCTAAAAGAGACTTGATGGAAAGCTGCTCATCTAAATATTTATTTAAGTCTTCTTCGGTATTATGATCCTCAAAAGTTTCCCTGAAAGTACTACGACTGATTGCTTGTAATTGAGTTACATCCTCCTCATTAATTTTTCTTAAAGTGCAATTCATCATAATTGATTCTGTATAAAAAATTCAATAGCTTGATTTTTTTGTTGTTCAGTCAAATCTATCAGCCTAAGCTTTTTATCATACTCGTTATTTAATTGAACTGATTTTTTAATTCTATTAAAATCGGATTCAGCTATTTGAGCCACAGTAAATGATTCTTTTTGTTTCCAAGCTTCTGTATCAATAATCAAATCGGCTTGTCGGCCATTTACTCCGAGCTGATCTATCAGTTTCTTTCTGAATTTAGCCTTATAAGCTACAACTAATTGGACCTTCGAGAGCGTATCGTAACTCTTGTTGTATCTCAGCTGGGTGATGGGGCAACCTGTTGCATTCATTCTGCTAATAAGTCCCTTTGCCCTATCGCCTGTGATAGATAGGTTTTTATATTTCTTAAGCACTTCTTGATTTACTTCATTAACCGTAGCAAAAGTATCATTGGTATTGGCTTCAATTTTTAGTTTTTGCAAAGTAGCCCAATAATTTATTTGACCAATCTTATTGGCAGTTTCCTCCGAAATTCCCAGCTCTTTCATTAATAATCCTTTTTCGCAGTAGCCAAATAATTCCAATTGTTCTTCAGGAGTCCACTGTTGGGCTTGCACAACTAATGTCGAAAACCCTAGAAATACCAAAATGCCCCATACTCTCTTTTTCATATTTGATTGTTCGTTTAAAATTAAATGATTGCCATTTGGTGTAATTTTGCAGCAATGTTCGAAGTATTCTTCTCTCAAGTTAAAGATAAAGTGTTGCTTTCCGAAGCAGAGCAAAAGCTTGTTAAAACATTTTTTTCGCCCAAAAAAATTAGAAAGAAGCAGTATCTGCTACAAGAAGGAAATATCTGCAGGCATTTAGCCTTTGTAGAAAAAGGGTTATTGCGTTCTTATAATGTAGATGAAAAGGGAATTGAACATATGATTCATTTTGCTTGGGAAGGCTGGTGGATGGCCGATATGCTGAGTTTTTTGTCTAACGAACCGTCTACCTATCATATTGATGCCATTGAAGATGCAGAGTTATTACTAATTAGTCAACAGGATTTTGAAGAAATGTTTTTGAAAGTGCCAGTGATGGAACGTTATTTCAGAATACTATTTCAGAACAATATTATTTCTAAAGAAAGAAGATTGATCAGTTCCATCACCAATTCAGCAGAAGAAAAGTATATTCATTTAACAGCTACCAACCCAGAACTAATAAAAAGAATACCCCAACAGTTAGTGGCCTCCTACTTGGGAATTACACCAGAAACCCTCAGTAGAATTAAGAACAAATTGGCCAAGGGTACAACAAAAACTTGATTTAAATCAAGCTCATTTCTTATCTTATCTCAAGAAAAAAACTGTTCAGTAAATTTATTTTTGCATTTCAATTAGTTGTGGAATGCAAAACAATAATACAGTAGCAATATTAGGAGCTGGTTCAGCAATTGGCCAATTTATTGCAGAAAAAATTGCTGGAAACTATCCACTATTATTAATGGATAATAGTGCCGAAACATTAAATCGGTTAACAGAATTGCTAACTGGAAAATTTGCTACCCCACAAATAGAAATGATTGTTTGTAGTAAAGAAGCTTCATGGGAAGCAGATATCATCATCATTGCAGC
Organism: Sediminibacterium sp.; assembly: GCA_017996795.1. Lineage (GTDB taxonomy): Bacteria > Bacteroidota > Bacteroidia > Chitinophagales > Chitinophagaceae > Sediminibacterium. The sequence goes on from JAGOGG010000019.1 coordinate 11,429, forward strand.
GGAACATGCCCAAGAGCAAGAGGCCATTGCTAACAAAATTAATGAGGTCACTACTTGCAAAACAGTGATTCAAATAAAGCCTGCAACAGCTGATATAGCTTCACTTCAAGCTATTTTACCTTATTCAAAGTTTATCTCTGTTGATTGGGCAAACACAGCTGCAATTGTAGAAGGAAACGACGAAGCATCCTTATCAATAACAGGAGAGTTGGTTCATTTATGTGGACTCAAACCTATTTTTAAAAAGTCACTTATATAAAATAACAATATGAATCAATCAGTATTATTTACTCCCTACCAATTGGCAGGATTAGCATTAAGCAATAAAATGGTGATGGCACCAATGACCAGAAGTAGGGCAGACAATGCAGAGGGCGTTCCCAATCAATTAATGGCCAACTACTATGCGCAAAGAGCAAGCGCAGGCTTAATTGTAACAGAAGGGGCACCTGTAAGTACTACAGGAGTGGGCTATATTAACGTGCCTGGTATTTATTCAGAAGCACAAGTAGCCGGTTGGAAGTTGGTAACAAAAGCAGTGCATGATAAAGGAGGTAAAATATTCATCCAATTATGGCATGTAGGACGAATGTCTCATCCTGATTTTCATAATGGCGCTTTGCCTCTAGCTCCATCGGCCATTAATCCTAATGAAAAGTCATATACGAAAAATGGATTTACCGATACGGTTACACCTAAAGAAATGACTATTGAAGACATTAAGCAAACCGTAGAAGATTTTAAAAATGCAGCGGCAAATGCAGTTGAAGCAGGTTTTGATGGAGTAGAAATTCATGGCGCCAATGGGTATTTATTGCAACAGTTTTTTAATGCTACATCCAATACCCGTAACGATGAATATGGTGGAACAATAGAAAATCGTGCAAGAATTTTGTTTGATATTTTAGATGCATTTAAAGGCGTAATCGATTACAATAAAGTGGGAATAAGATTAAGTCCTAGTTTAAATGGTCTTTTCGGTATCACTATGGATGAAACCACCATACCTACGCACGATTACATTGTGAACAAATTAAACGACTACGGTTTGGCCTACTTGCATTTAACAGAGCCATTTGTTCCAGTTGATCATTTACCATTTGCAGTTAAAGAAATTGCCAAGCATTATAGACCTATTTATAAAGGAACATTAATCATTAACAGGGGTTTCAATAAAGAAACAGCCACTGCTGTAATTGAAGCAGGAGATGCCAATTTAGTTGCATTTGGTGTGCCGTTCATTGCCAATCCAGATTTAGTCAATAGGTACGAGTTAGACGCACCGTTGAACCAAGTAGATCAACAAACATTTTATACGCCCGGAGAAAAAGGATATACAGATTACCCTTTTTATTCAGCACAATAATTAAAAATATGGAATCATTAAAAGATAAAGTAGCTCTGGTAACAGGAGCAGGAAAAGGTATAGGAAAGGCCATTGCTATTGCATTAGCCAAAGAAGGTGTCAATATTGGCTTAATAGCTCGCACTGAAAAAGATCTTCTTGAAGTGGCAGCAGAAATTAATGCGCTGGGTGTTCTATCTATCATTGCACCAGCTGATATTAGCAATATTAACGCAGTGAACTGGGCGGTGGAAAAAATAGAAAATACATTAGGCCCAATAGATATTTTAATTAATAATGCAGGTACAGGTACTTTTGGTAAGTTTTTAGATTTATCACCTGAAGTTTGGGAACAGCAAGTGAGAGTAAATTTATTTGGTGTGTACTATACCACTAGAGCGGTGTTACCAAATATGATGAAGCGCTTAACTGGAGATATTGTAAACATTTCTTCTACTGCAGGTTTAAAAGGGGCGGCAACAACCAGTGCATACAGTGCCTCTAAGTTTGGGGTAATGGGATTAACAGAGTCTTTAATGCAAGAAGTTCGTAAATACAATATTCGCGTAACAGCCATGGTTCCTAGCACAGTTGTGACAGAATTAGCGCATTCGGCTAATTTAATTAACAACAATGAAGAGCGATTAATGCATCCAGAGGATTTTGCTGAATTGATAATTGCACAATTAAAATTAAACAGGAGGGTATTTGTAAAAGACAGTTCTATTTGGTCTACTAACCCTTAAATTTATGCATTCAATCACCAATAATAATTGGGAAATGCATAAAGCTTATCAGATTTTATTTATAGCGAGTCTGCTTTTGTTACCTCCATTTTTATTGAATGGACAGTATTCATCAGCAGACTCTTCTATTAAAACCATCATGAACAGTCATAAAGTAGTGGGTATGTCAGTTGCTGTAGTAAAAAAAGGCCAACTTGTATATACACAATCCTTTGGTTTAAAGAATCAGGAAACGCAAACATCATTAAGTAATTCAGATATTTTTAGAATTGCATCTATTTCAAAATCATTCTCTGCTACAGCTATTATGCAGTTGGTAGAAAAAAGGAAAATTTCCTTAGAGGATGATATGAGTAAGTTGGTTGGTTTCATCATTCGCAATCCCAAATATCCTGAAACGCCAATTACCCTTAAAATGGTTTTATCGCATCGGTCTTCTATTAATGATAGTCAAGGTTATTTTAGTTTAGATGCAATTAATCCTGCTAAAAATCCCAACTGGGCTAAATGTTATAATAACTATGCACCAGATTCGGGTTATATGTATTGCAATCTGAACTACAATATGGCAGGAACTATAATCGAAAAAATTTCAGGGGAAAGATTTGATAAATACATAAGGCAGCATATTCTGCAACCCTTGGGCTTGTATGGAGGGTATTGTGTAGACTCTTTAGATGCTAAACTATTTGCTTCAATTTACGAGTACAATGCTGACTCAGCAAAGTTTATTCCATCCCCCAATGCTTATGCAGCAAGGAGCGAGGAAATTGCTAATTACACTATGGGATATTCTACACCAATTTTTTCGCCTACAGGTGGAATGAAAATTTCTGCAACCGATTTGGCAAAATACATGATCATGCACAGTAGAATGGGTAAAGCCAATGGTAAAAGAATCATATCTAGAAGAAGTGCAAGGATTATGCAAACGATGATTTCTGAAAAAGAACAATACGGATTGGCTCTTTCTAAATCGAATAAATTAATTGATGGGGTTGTTTTAACGGGGCATACTGGTTCGGCATATGGATTAAACAGTGCAATGTTTTTTGAGCCCAATAAAAAATATGGTTTTGTTGTAATCATCAATGGCAGCGAACAAAAATATACAGATGGATTCAATGCAGTACTTAAAAAAACGGTGAATAGCTTATACGAAAATATTATTTTAAAATGATTCCCTTTCTATTTGAATAATGCAATACCCGTTAATACTCAATTCGTTTTCAGCCGATTTAAAACTATATATACCCGATCCAATATTCATTAAACCCACTTATGAAGGATTGCGCTTGAACAATCCAGCAACCCTTTTTCCTTTTTGGGCAAAAGTATGGCCATCCGCAATAGCCTTGAGTACATTTCTTCAGCAAAATATTGGTTTAGTCAACAACAAAAGCGTACTTGAAATTGGAGCTGGAATAGGTTTGCCCTCTTTCTTAATTGCAAAGCATGCGGCCCACTTAACTATTACTGACTATGCAGAAGATGCAATTGAATTGTTGCAAAAGAATATTGCGCATACTAGGTTTAATAGTATAAAAGCAATTTTTGCTGATTGGAATTTATTTCCTTCATCTATAGTTGCTGATGTAGTATTGTTAAGCGACACCAATTATGCACCTTCCGAATTTGAATCCTTGCTTAAACTCATACAAGACTTTATTCATAAAGGTGCTACCATAATTATAGCAAGTCCTGAACGAATTACCGCAAGTCCTTTTATTGAGCAACTCAAAATGAATATCACTCAACAAGATATAATTGAAATCATATATAATGACGAAAAAGCTTTTATAGGTTTATTTGTATTGAAACAAAATAGGAAACAAGAAAGCCACTAAAAAGGCCCAAAAGGAATAATAGGGAATAAAATTAGCAATAACAACTCCAACCATTTCTACAGGTTCTTTTCTTGATACAACTTGAAATAATTTAACGGACACTAAAATAAGGTTGATAAAAATAAGCAGATTTGATCCTAACACCGCTACTCTATTGGGTGTTACACCAAATTCTGTTAATCTAAAGACAATAGCAGAAAGTGCGATTCCATTTACTATTATTGTTAATATTGAAAGCATTAGCAGAATAATAAGGCTAATTTTATTCAATTTATTTTTTGTTGCTTCTGTTACAGAGAATAATATGATTGCCATTACACCAATTAATAAGGCATTAAAAATCAGTAAGAAATTTCTATCACTGTAAATATTTTTCCCAGTAAATAATAACGTTATTAAAAATGTTAATAGGGTGATGAAAACAAATGGAGTAAATAGTTTAGCTATAATTGGAGAAATTTTGTTTACTAAGCTAGGATTGGTAAATACTAAGTAAGTTGCTATTAATGGAACAGTTGACAAACCCATGATGACAACATAGTTAAAATAGAATTGCTCAATTTTAACATCAATCAAATTAAATAATCCTAAAGTAATTCCTGAAAATAGTCCACCTGCTAAAACCAGCAATGCACACATGACTAGTAAATCTCCATTGAATTTTAAGTAATTTATTCTTTGGGTAGAATCTTTTAAGTTTCCACCAATAAAAGTATACCCAACCACCGACCATAAAAAAATGGGTAAATGCATACAAGCCAAAATGATTGAGTTATTTGATTCAACTGAAGGAAGAAGGTTAATATACAATACCGAAGCAATTATAGTAATTGCTGGAAAAACTAATTTTTTTGAATTTAATTCCTTTTTCCAAGCAAAAAACATCACCAATATTGGTGCTATAATAAATGAAATATTTTTTGCATAATATTCATCTTCGATCAAGCCAAAAAAACTTGGAATTTTTGCAATTAATCCTGCAAGTATCGAGCCGAACAGCAGAAACAAGATATCTTTTATATTTATTTCTAAATTATTTTCTTCCATTTGTATAATCATTATAATGTTTGTTTAATTAATTTTTCTAACGCATGAATATGTATCGTAAATGCCTTCCTTCCCTTAGCTGTAATGAGATAGGTTGTATTGGGCTTCTTGCCAATGAATTGCTTTTTAATACTAACATATTCAAGCTTTTCTAGTGCAGTGATATGACTGGCTATATTTCCATCTGTTATTTTTAGCTGCTCTTTTAGGGTTCCAAAATCAACTGAATCCGCAACTATCAGAATAGACATTATGCCCAACCTTACCCTACTTTCGAATGCTTTATTTAAGGCTTCTATGCTATTTTTCACTTTTCGTATTTAAAGTACATGAATGAGCCATAAACAATATGCAGTGCTCCAAAGCCTATACCCCATAATAGTAAGGCTTCATCTACGTATATCGAAGCGAATAAACCTAGTAGTACCAATAACACACCTAAATATTTTATATCTTCAACAGTGTATTTACTGGCATTTAGTAATGCTAAACCATAGAAAAGTAAGGTTGCTGGAAGTATCAATTCAATATGGTTTTGAGTAAATAGTATGAAACAGTAAGCCCCACCTGCAAACATTGGAATACTAAAATTGATCAGCATTCTCTTTGCAGTTAAGTCCCAAATTTGTTCCCCTTTTTTAACAGCGTTTTTATTCGATAACCAAATAGCAGTTAAGAATGAAGCCAATAATACAACACTAAAGTTGATGATTAGTAATTTTAATAGTTCGGTATCAATTGCTCCATCTCGATTAAGAATACTTAAATAAGAAATTGGTTCAAGTGGTGTAATGCCAAGAATAGTATACGATATGCCAATACAAACAAGTGCCATAATCCCCACTATAATACCCGAGAGCCCACTTAAAGCAGAAAATTTGGACGATCGCTCCATCAATTTTTTGATGTCGTTTATTGCATCTAATTGCTCTTTTTGATTATTCATTTAAAATTTATTAAAAAGTACTTTGAATTACAAAGTAAAAGATAAAATCTGATTATTTCAAATTAATATGTTGTTAAAATGAGATAGTCTTTTAAGAAGTAGTTACCGAAATCGTAAAATCAATTTCCCGATTCTGTTAGTAATCCTAGATTTACTAGGATAGTTTCGCCAAAATTTATACGAATCAATTATGGGTGCTGTTTCAAAAAATATGCGTATTTATCATCGTTACTTGGGATTCTTTTTAGCTGGAATTATGGCCATTTATTCTATTAGTGGCATCATTTTAATTTTTAGGAACACCGATTTTCTAAAAAATGAAGTACACAAAATTGAAAAGCTATCGCTCAACCTTAATGAAGAAGCATTGGGAAAAGCTATCAAGATTAAGAATTTGAAAGTAAATAAAGTTCAAGGAGATCAGCTGATTTTTGAGCAAGGAGTATATAATAGCACAACTGGAGTAGCTGAGTTTAAAGTTAAAGAACTTCCTTTTGTTATTAGTAAAATGAATAATTTTCATAAAGCCAACACCACTCATCCACTTTTTTATCTAAATATATTTTTTGGATGTTCTTTGATGTTTTTTGTGATATCTACTTTTTGGATGTTTGCTCCTGGAACACAAATATTTAAAAAGGGAATTTTATTCGCTTTAGCTGGCGTAGTAATTACTTTGTTGCTGCTATTTGTTTAATCAAATACTACATTAATGATCGTAGCTAATCACTCTGGAGATTTTCCAATTGCCGCTTTCATTCTTCCAAATCATTAAGAATTTGAAAGTCCCCACTTCTAATTTTCCATTTTCAATATGACTGAATTGGTGTTTCCCAACTTCAATTGCACCATAGCCCTCGATTGGATGTACTTCTAAACTCTCTTTTATTAATGTTCGTTTTAAATCGTACTCTCTATTAAATATTGATTGAAAATTAAAAAACACTTTATCAAAACCAATTAATCCACCATTGTCTTGGTACCATTCAAGGTCTTTGGTGAAATAGGATTTCATTAATTCTATATTCTTTGAATTGTAAGCTTTAAACAATGCACTGTCAAGTAGTGCTATTTTATTGTATAGGCTTATTTGGGTTTTGGAAATGGCTTTTTCATCTTGGTTTTGTGCGGTTACACTTCCACAAAATGTAATACTTAAAACGATTAACAGTAAATTTTTCATAGCTAAAACTTTTCAGCAACCCTGATTGCAGATCGAATTGCCCCTTCCATATATCCTCCGAATTTACTGGATGTTTCTGTTCCGCAGATAAATAATCTTTCGTTCTAAAATGTAGGCCAATGTTGCATCGGATAATCCACAACAGACTAAGAATGCAAATTGTATTATTTGAAAATTACTTCTTTGCTCTACTTAGGATAAAAGGTTCTCCTGGTGCTACAACTTTTATGCGTTCGGGATTTATTATTACTTCATAAAGCTTTTTGGGATCTCCATTGAAAGGCGAAAAATCAGGAGAATCAACAGAACCCCAATGACAAAGTACAAGTTGAGCGTTAGGATAAGCATTGGCTAATTTGACCGCTCCATTAAACGTAAAATGCCATTCACTATCCGAGAAGTCAAATAAAATAGCATCTGGTGACTTCATGGTTAAATGCTCAGGCAATAATCTAGTATCCCCAGGATGCCAAATTGTTCCATCGGGAGTGTCAAACCAAAAACCACAAGCATCTTCATTTTTAAATCAACGAGGACTCATTCCAGAATATGCATTTTGGTATGCATGATCTGCCGGTGTTAATCTTGCTGTTATATTTTTCACTTTAACCAAATCACCTATTTTATGCCCTAAAGATTTTAAATTCAAATTTTTCATCAATGAATCTACGTATTGTGTGGAGTGATACGATTTAACAACTTTAGCCATCCCAACATTGGTAGGAACACTAAAATGATCGTTATCTGCATGCGTAACAAAAACAGCGTCTAAATATGGAATCTCATTGGGTTTTATCGGGAAATTAATGAGTAATGGCATGTCAAATCCCTCCAAAAGTGGATCAACCATAATAGTTGTTCCTCTACTATTAATAAGAAACCCTGCCATTCCCAACCATCTTATGGTCGTATTTTTTGATTTTTGGAATGCTTCTTTTCCAAATGGATGCGTCTTAGGCGCTTTAGCCTGATACTTTTTAGCTTTGATTAAACTATCAGTATTTGATTGAGCATTTATCATTAATCCGGAAAATAAAAAAACGATTAAAAATAGTTTTGATAAATTATACATAACAACAACTTTTAAAACTTATACTTGTTATCTTTTCTATTACTATACTTCTCCATTC
>JAGOGG010000155.1 GCA_017996795.1 Sediminibacterium sp.
CTGATTCAACAACCGCTAAATGGTCAATTGCTATTTGCGCATTGTGAACCTGGCGAGAAAAAAGCCATTCAATCAATTGACCAGTCTGTAAATACTTTGTTACTCATTGGTCCGGAGGGGGATTTTACCCCAAGGGAAATTGAAATGGCCGCTCAAGCCGGGGCTACCATGATTAGTTTAGGAAACACTCGACTCAGAACTGAGACAGCTGGAATAGCTGCTGCTGTTCTTTTACAACATAGATAATCATTATACAATTTGTACCTTAGCAGCATGCGCAATCCGTTGGTATGTTTTTTAGGCTTTTTGATATTGCTTTCTTTTTCTTGTAAATGGGGTTCTGCAAAGAAAAAAGTAATCAGAGACCCTTCTATTACTGTTGCTACTTCTTACAATCCCCTTTTTTTAGACAGTGTTTCTTTACTGCAATTTATTTCGGCCAATAGTTGGGTAAAAGAATTTGAAGATCAAATGATTGATTTTTATACTGATCGAAATTTTGAATATGCTTGGTTCGATTCTACCGGTTTGTCCGAACAAGCACACCATTTCTACAATTTGCAAAACGATCATATTACGCGTTTAACTGATAGCAGCCTTTTCAATAAAAGCTTTCACGACTTATATAATGTCTACGCCAATAAACCTGCAAACGCTATTAAGGAAAATAAAGATGTATTAAATACAGAGCTACTTTTTACTGGTCAATTTTTTAAGTATGCAGCCAAAGTGTACAAAGGTGCTGATATTAATCTAGCCGATTTGGGTTGGTATATTCCTCGAAAAAAAGTAAATCTGCACGCACTGCTAGATTCTGTAATTGAGAAAAAATCAGGCACCCCAATCAATTACGCGCCAGTTAGTTTGCAGTATCCTAGAATGGAGCAATGGTTGTATCGTTTACTGGATCTGCAAAAAAAAGAAGTACTTGATTCTTTGCCTGCTGTAAAAAAATCGTTGAAAAGTGGAGACAGTAGTGAACTAATTGGACGAATAAAAAAGCGGTTGACTTTTTTACAATCGGATACCCTCACCAACAACAATATATTTGATACCAGCATGGTATTGGCTATTAAAAAGTTTCAGGAACGTCATGGTATTGATGTAGATGGTGTGATTGGAAATAAAGTCATTACCGATTTAAATATTCCACTCAAAAAAAGAATAGAGCAGTTACTCATTAACATGGAAAGGGCAAGGTGGATGCCGCCGCAACAAGACAGCACTTTTGTTTTAGTGAATATTCCAGAATTCAGGTTACGTGTTTTTGAGCAAGGAAAAATTGCTTTACAAATGAATGTAATTGTGGGTTCGTCTGCAAATAATACCGTCATTTTCAATGGCAATTTGCAATACGTTGTTTTCAGTCCTTATTGGAATGTACCTGAAAGTATTGTTCGCAACGAAATTTTACCTGCTATCAGAAGAAACCCTGGTTATATAGCGAAACACAATATGGAAATAACCCAATACATTGGTGGGCTTCCACAAATCAGGCAAAAGCCGGGTGCTAATAATGCTTTGGGTAGAGTTAAGTTTTTATTCCCCAACAATTTCAGTATTTACTTACATGATACGCCCAACAGAAATTTGTTTACACAAACCAATCGAGGGTTAAGTCATGGTTGTATACGAATTGCTGAGCCTAAAAAATTTGCTGAATTTTTATTGCGTGATCAGCCTAATTATACAAGTGCAGCTATTGATAGTTTAATGTATTTAGAAAAAGAAAAATGGGTTACTTTAAAAAAGAAAATTCCCGTCTTCCTGGTGTATTTTACTGCATGGGTAGATCAATCAGGAGAGTTGCATTTTAGAAGAGATATTTATAAGCACGATCAAAAAATGGCTGAAAAATTATTTCAAAAGTAAAGAGTAGGATATGCAAATAGTAGAAGTAAAAGATGCAGAACAAGTCAAGGATTTTTTAGCAGTTAATGCTATCATGAATGCAGCAAATCCTTGTTATATCCGTGCTTTAGACAATGAAGTAAATGAGGTTTTTGATCCTGTTAAGAATAAAAATTTTAAATGGGGGCAAGCCAAACGTTGGGTTGCCTATACCGATGATGGCCTGTTGGTTGGTAGAATTGCAGCTTTCACCAACGATAAATACATTAATAAAGGCACTGATTTTAAAACGGGCGGAGTTGGATTTTTTGATTGCATCAACGATCAAGCTACTGCCAATTTAATATTTGATACGGCCAAGGAATGGTTGTTTTCAATGGGTGTGGAAGCCATGGATGGTCCAATTAATTTTGGGGATCGAGATAAATGGTGGGGCTTAATGGTAGAGGGTTTTGACAAAGAGCCCATGTATGGAATGTCTTTTAATCCATCCTACTACCAGGCTTTATTTGAGGGGTATGGGTTTAAGAATTATTATAACCAATATTATTATTATTTAAATGTAGAAGATCCACTACCGGAGAAATTCCCTGAACGATACGCTAAGTTTAATTCAAAACCAGGTTACTCAGCCAGGCATGTAAAATTGAGTCAGTTAAGTAAATACGCAGGAGATTTTGCTACCGTGTATAATGCAGCTTGGGCGCAACACGGGGAAGCAAAAGAAATTACCAAAGAGCAAGTGGAAAAGCTTTTCAAAAAAATGAAACCCATTATGGATGAACGAATGGTATGGTTTGCTTATTACAAAGAAGATCCCATTGCCATGTTTATTAATATTCCAGACCTCAACCAATATTTTAAACATTTTAATGGGCAACTCGGGCTCTTGCAAAAATTGCAACTGTTATGGATGAAATGGAGGGGAACCAATAAGCGATTAACTGGATTGGCTTTTGGGGTAGTACCTAAGTACCAAGCATTGGGAGTGGACAGTTATCTTATTTACGCAGTAGACCGCTTTATAAAGGGGAAGGGTTGGTACGAACAATACGAAATGGGTTGGGCTGGAGATTGGAACCCTAAAATGGTGAATATTTACAAAAGCCTAGGGGGTATGCAGAGTAGAAGAATGGTTACTTTCCGTTATATATTCAACGAAAAAATTCCTTTTGAAAGGCATCCCGAGATGGATTATAAATAAGTTATATTGCAGCAATTTCTATGGATAATTTCATTGTATCAGCACGCAAGTATCGTCCCCAAAACTTTAATACAGTGGTGGGGCAACAACATATTACCACTACGCTAAAGAATGCCATTCGCAACAACCAATTAGCGCATGCATTTTTGTTTTGTGGACCAAGAGGGGTGGGTAAAACTACTTGTGCCCGTATTTTGGCAAAAACCATTAACTGTACCAATCAAACTGCAGAGGGTGAGGCTTGTAATACTTGTAATAGTTGTGTGTCTTTTGATGCAGGTACATCCATGAATATTCATGAGTTGGATGCGGCTAGTAATAACTCGGTGGATGATATTCGCGCACTAGTAGAGCAAGTGCGTTTTGCTCCACAAGCTGGAAAATACAAAGTATATATTGTAGATGAGGTTCATATGCTTAGCTCAAGTGCGTTCAATGCATTTTTGAAAACATTGGAAGAGCCACCTCCTTATGCCATTTTTATTTTAGCAACTACAGAGAAACATAAAATTTTACCGACCATTTTAAGTAGGTGTCAAATCTTTGACTTTAAAAGAATTACCAACAACGATACCGTTGAGCATTTACAAGAAATTGTAGACAAGGAGCAGATCAATGCTGAGAAAGCGGCCTTGCAAGTGATTGCGCAAAAGAGTGAAGGTTGCATGCGAGACTCTTTGAGTATTCTCGATAAGATTGTCAGCTTTACCAATGGTACGGTTACTTATCAAAATACACTCGAGCATTTAAATATTTTAGACGAAGATTATTTTTTTCAACTGCTAGATTGCATGCAAAAGCAGGATATGGCAGGAGCGATGCTGCTGTTTGATCAAATTAACCGCAAAGGATTTGAAGGTGATTTGGTATTGAATGGCTTTGCTGAATTTATTCGGAATCTCTTGGTTTGTAAAGACGCTAAATCTGCTTCTTTATTAGAAGTGGTAGAAGGAATGCAACCTAAATATGTTCAAGTGGCTGGGCAAACTTCATTGAGTTATTTAGTGAGTGCATTAAATATTTTAAACGATACAGAAGTCAATTATAAAATGGCCCGCAACAAACGCTTGCATGTTGAGCTTGCTTTAATAAAGTTGAGCTTCTTGCAACAAGCCATTGATCTTACTACCGATAAAGGCGGGGTAGTTAAAAAAAAACGAGTTGACGGACCCATTGCCTTTAAAACCAAATTGATTCAGTCGCTGGCACCACCTGCTCCGCCAGCATCTTCTAGGCAACCTGATGTGAAGCCTGCTAGCAATGCATCGCAGCCAACTATAAATGCGGAACCCGGTAATGCAAATACTTCAGCTGGTGCAAAATTATTTGTTGCGCAAACAAACCCAGGCAGCACAGAACCCGTGCGAGGCAGCGCAGCGCCTGCTGCAAGTGGAACCACACCCGCACCTGTTGGCACAATTAAAACCGGACCAAAGAAATCTTTGCTAGAAGCCCTTAAAGAGAAAGCGGGTAGTAATTATGAAATTGAGGAAGTTAAAGAAGCCATGCCATTAACCCAGGAAAGCCTGCGTGCTTTTTGGGATGCGTATATTGTTCAATTGGAACAACAATTAAAACATTCTGCAGTTGGCACATTTAGAATTGCCAGCCTTGAAATAGAAAGTGATATTCATTTTACCGTTCGAGTTTCTGCTGTTACTGCACAGAAATTTATTGAGAGTGAAAAAATGGTTTTGATTGACCAATTACAAACACAGTTCAATAACAGAGCCATTAATTTTACCATCTTAGTAGAAGAAGGAGAGAGGGAAGACGTGCCATTGCATATGCGTTTAAACAGCAAACAAAAATTTGAACGCATTGCTGAGCAGTATCCTTTGGTACGAGAACTACGCGATAAGTTGCGATTAGAAATTGATTATTGATGCTTATATTTATGTTCCAATAACCAATCTATGTTAAAGTCTTATTTCTTTATCCTTTTGGCATTATGCTCAGTTGGTGTATTTGCACAGCCTCATTTTTCAACACTTACTTTAGAAGAAGCTGCTAAAAAAGCTGATAAGGAAAATAAATTAGTAATGCTGGTAATTACATCGGAAAAATGTGTTCAGTGTAATGACGTTGCCGAAGCAGGATTGGTGGCTGCAAAGAAAAGTATAGATAGCAATTGTATTTTAATACG
>JAGOGG010000156.1 GCA_017996795.1 Sediminibacterium sp.
TAATCGGTGATTTTATCAATATGTGAACGAATAAAAGCAACATTATTTAACCCCTCGTCAATAGCTGTTTTAGCTCCACGCCAAATACGATTGCCTTTAATATCAATCCCTATAAAATTTTGATCAGGAAACATACGACCCAAACCTACCGCATACTCGCCTTTTCCACAAGCTAATTCAAGTGTTAAAGGATGATCATTTTTGAAAAAATCAACCCATTTGCCCTTCATATCTTGGGGATACTCCAACACATTAGGAAAAGATTTAATTGCTTCGAATCGGATGAGTTTTTTTTGGCCCATAACAGCGAAGATAAAGGTTGGATTTAACATTTAAAACAAGCCCAAGATTGAAATGCTCCCTACCTTTGCAAAAGTGAAAAGACTTGGATTGATATTATTGTTCTGCATTTATGCTGCTGCCAGTTTTGGTATTAGCATCAAGCAGTTCTATTGTTGCAATCAACTAAAGTCTACTTCTATCAGTTATGCTGCAGTATCCGAAAGTACTTGTGATATGAAGCATAAAATGAAAGACTGCTGCAAAACCAAAGTAAAATTCGTTAAATCACAGGATACCCATTTTGCTAAAACAGGTTTAACCAGTATGCCTTCGCTTGAATTGCATACGAATATCACTGTTTTTTATTCAACCATTCAATTGGTCAATTACAAAGGGGCTATTGCAGTACCTCAAAGCAATCCGCCACCATTGTATTCACCTATACCACTCTACCAATTTTATTGTAATTACAGAATTTGATACCCTTCTTTTTAAAATAATACTACCATTTCTTGTGTAGTATATTTTGGCGTTATTATATCGCATCTTCTTTACCCAACATAAATTAAACCAACATGAAAAAAACAATCATGCTAGTACTAGCAGGTTTCTTAAGCCTTGCTACCTATGCACAACAAACAGCACCTAAGCAAGACACTACAAAAGCAACACATTCTTGCCCAATGCATCCAGAAATTACTGGAACAGAAAAGGACAAATGTAGTAAATGTAAAATGTCTTTAACGCCGGTAAAACAATATGTATGCCCAATGCATGCAGATATTACCAGCACTAAAAAAGATGCAAAATGCAGCAAATGCGGCATGGCTTTAAAAGAAGCAAAGCCAGCGCATAGTAAGCACTAATCATTATTTCCTGGCACTTTAAAAAGTGTCAGGAAATTTTTAAAACAGAAGAAGATGAAAAAAAATATATACTGGATCATTGCATTACTATTCATTTTTTCAAACAATGCAATCATCGCTCAAAATACAACAGACAAACCGATTGCAGATACAACAGCCACTACTGTACAATTCAGGGTAGAGGGCGCTTGTGAAATGTGTAAAGAAAGAATTGAAGAAGCAGCCAAAGGCAAAGGTGTACAAAAAGCAGACTGGGATATTGCATCTAAAATGTTGACACTGCACTATTTTCCTGCATTGGTTAATATTAATAAAATCAAAAATAGAATTGTAGAAGCAGGGCACGACTTATTGAATAAGAAAGCGAAGGACAATGTATACAATGAATTGCCTGAATGTTGCCACTATCGCGAACAAGATAAAAAAGCACACGATGCGGAGAATATTAATACCGATGAAGTAAGAGGCATTGTATTAGAAGCAGATAAAAAAGGGCAATTCAATCCATTGTATCAAGCTAGTATTAAATGGCTCAATACAGAAAGAGGCGTTCTTACTGATAGCCTAGGATATTTTAGCATCCCTATGACGACTAGCTCAAACCGGCTAATCATTAGTTATATAGGTTACAAATCAGACACTTTCACAGTAGAAAATCCTTCTACCTTAAAAGTAATACTAGCAGACGATCAACAATTGCAGAATGTAACAGTAACCAATTCAAGAAGGTCAAGTTATATCAGTACCATTAGTCCTATTCGATCTGAGATTATGACAGCAAAGGAATTGTTGAAAGCAGCATGCTGTAATTTGAGTGAAAGTTTTGAAACCAATCCATCTGTGGATGTATCTTACAATGATGCAGTAACCGGATCAAAGCAAATACAACTATTGGGCTTAAGCGGCAACTATACTCAACTCACCGTAGAAAATTTACCAGGGCCAAGGGGATTAGCCACGCCGCTCGGACTGAACTCTATAGCAGGACCATGGATTGAATCAATTCAATTAACCAAGGGAGTAGGATCGGTTGCCAATGGCTTTGAAAGTATCGCAGGACAAATTAATGTTGAATTAAAAAAACCAGGATTAGGAGAAAGACTTCTAGCCAATATCTATATTAATGAATTTGGCAAGACCGATTTAAACTTAAATCTTCAAACCAAGTTGAGCGAAAAATGGTCTGCAGGGTTGTTATTGCACGACAATTTTTTAAATAATAGCAATATAGATTTTAATAAAGACGGATTCAGAGACTTACCAACAGGCAATCAATTCAGCATGGTCAACAGGTATCAATACAATGATTCAAAAGGCTGGATGGCACAGATGGGTATTAAAGTAATGAAGGACAATAAAACAGGAGGGCAAACCAATTTTGATCCAAAGCAACACCAAAATTCCAATAACATTTTTGGCTTAGGCATCAATACCAATCGCTATGAAGGGTTTGCAAAAATTGGATATGTTTTTCCTCAAAAAGTATACAAGAGCATAGGATTACAAATTGCAGCCATTAACCATGACCAAGACTCTTATTTTGGTAAAACCATTTATAATGCCAATCAAAAAAGCTTCTACAGTAATTTAATTTATCAAAGTATTATTGGAAATACCAATCATAAATTTAGAACCGGATTAAGTTTACAACACGATAATTACAACGAATTGTTTAACACCACTAACTACCAAAGAACAGAAACAGTGGCAGGAGCATTCTTTGAGTACACATATACCGCTTCAGATAAATTTAGCGTAGTTGCAGGTATTAGAGGAGACAACAATAATTTATTTGGTGCTTTTTTAACCCCAAGATTACATATCAGGTACGAACCTTTTAAAGGAAGTATTTTTAGAATCAGCGCTGGAAGAGGACAAAGAACCGCCAATATTTTTGCAGAAAATACGGGCATATTGGTTAGTGCAAGACAACTCAATATCATTGGCGCTACTACAGGAAAAGCCTACGGTCTCGATCCAGAAATTGCTTGGAACAGGGGGATCAGTTTTGATCAATCCTTTAGACTATTCAATAGGAAAGCCAGTTTAGCGATTGACTATTTTAGAAACGATTTTACCAATCAGGTAGTAACCGACTTAGAAACTACCAATGAAATTCGCTTCTATAATTTGAAAGGAAAATCCTATTCCAATAGCTTTCAAACTGAGTTAAGCATGGAACCAATTAGTCAATTAGAAGTTAAATTGGCATATCGCTTTTTTGATGTGAAGACTACTTATAGCAATCAATTATTGCAGAAACCATTTGTATCACAACATAGGGCTTTCTTAAGTTTAGATTATACAACTGGTAATAACTGGAAATTCAATTATACCATTACTTACAACGGACAAAAGCGTATCCCTTCCACTTTGAGTAATCCAATCCAATTTCAAAGAGAAGCCATGTCACCTGATTTTTATTTAATGGCTGCACAAATTAGCAAGACGGTAGGGAAAAATAAATCAATGGATTTTTATGTAGGAGCAGAAAACCTAACAAACTTTTTTCAGCAAGGAGTGATTGTATCCGCTGCCAATCCATTTAGCCCTTATTTTGATGCATCCCTGGTATGGGGACCCATCAACGGGCGTATGTTATACGCAGGTTGGAGAATGCGATTGAAATAATTAATAATCATTAATATCGTGCTTTTGAAATGCTTTATGCATTCTACCACGATCGAACATTTTTTCATTATTCGCAATAAATATAGTAGCTACGCCATTACCAATAAAATTGGTAATGGCCCTTGCTTCAGACATAAAACGGTCCACACCCAGTAAGAGGGCTAGGCCTTCTATCGGAATCACTTTCGTGGCGGCAAGCGTAGAAGCCAAAATAATAAACCCACTTCCAGTTACACCAGCAGCCCCTTTAGAAGTAACCATTAAAATACCTATAATGGTAATGATTTGTTCCATATTTAAGGTAACGTCAAATACCTGTGCTAAGAAAACAATGGCCATTGATAGATAAATAGAAGTACCATCTAAATTAAAAGAGTACCCAGCAGGAACCACTAAACCAACTACCGATTTGTGGCAACCCATATGTTCTAATTTTTCCATCAACGATGGCAATGCAGCTTCAGAAGAAGAGGTACCCAAAACAATTAGTAATTCGTTTTTGATATATCCCAAAAACTTCCAAATGCTGATTTTATAATAACGTAGGACAGATCCAAGAATCAAAAAAATGAATAAAGCCATGGTCACGTAAACACAAAGCATGAGTTTACCCAAGGGCACTAATGTAGCTAACCCGTATTTACCAATGGTAAAAGCCATACCGCCGAAAGCGCCAATAGGAGCCAATTTCATGACCCAATGCAAGCCTTTAAAAACGTATTTTGAACTAAAGTAAAACCCTCTTAAAATCTTGTCTTTATAAGCAGATTTGCTGATTATAATCCCTGATACAATTGCCAATAATAATACCTGAATGGTAATATTATCTTTAAAGAACTGAATCCATGAAATAGAAATAGGCGCTCCGCTGTAGGTAGAAATATCCCCTTTATTAACTGATGCTGTTTTAACTCCGGCCCCGGGTTCAAACAAAAAACCAACGCCTAATCCAATTAACAAAGCAATCGTAGTTACAATTTCAAAATACAGAATGGCTTTGCCACCAACCTTACCCACTTTCTTTAAATCTCCCATGCCACAGATTCCTGTTACAATGGTCAACAAAATAATAGGGTTGATAAACAACTTAATGATATCAATAAAGTATTTTCCTAGTGGCTGCATGGCTACACCCTTTTCAGGAAAAAAATGACCTAATAAAATCCCCGCAGTAATAGCAAGCAACACCCAAAACGTAAGATTGGAAAAGACTTTCTTGACCATGATTCAATTTAGCGTTGAAAGATATATCAAATCATTGCATCTCCTAAACAAAAAAAGCCCCGAATAATTCGGAGCTTTTTAAATGCTGTAGGGGGAGGGATCGAACCTCCACGAGGCAGTTAGCTGTAGTACAAAGTTCGGTGGTCGACCCCGGTCGCTTAGATATTGCTATCCTTGCGGCTCTAT
>JAGOGG010000020.1 GCA_017996795.1 Sediminibacterium sp.
AAAACATTTTTAGCAGCAGTGGTGCGTAAAGACGCTGCAGGATATCCAGCAGAGGGCTTTCAAATGGAGAATGCACTAACCCGTGAAGAAACCATTAAAGGAATGACCATCTGGGCAGCCAAAGCAGGTTTCTTAGAGAAGGAAGTAGGTAGTTTAGAAGTAGGGAAGAAAGCTGATTTTATATTGTTAGATAAAGACTTGATGAAAGTTGCCGAGCAAGATATTTTAAAAACTAAAGTAACTGCTACTTATTTAGGAGGGAAGAGGGTATATTAATCTATTCACGCATAAGGCAAAAAGCCAAATCTTCGCTACCCCCAGATTCCGACTCAAATATTAAAGGGGGTGAACATACCAATTCTCGCTGCCCCCAGATTTCAACTTGTGTAAATTGTAATACTTTAAAATACTGCAAGTTGAAATCTGGAAAATGCTCGAATCAGTATGTTCATCCCCCTATTTAAATACTTAATCTAGAATTTGAGAAATGCTCCAATCGGCTTTTTGCCTATATGTATTGTATAAATTCTACACTCTTCTCATATTATTATATCTGTGCTGAATAGTTTAGTACCCTTACAGATTTAAAATATAGAATCTGTAAAAACAATAGAATATCCCTGAATTTGTATAACTCATGCGTGAATGAATAGCTGAACCTTTGCATCATAACAATAAATTAAAAATGAAAAAGACCATTTTAATTACAGGTGCAAGTAGTGGTATCGGTAAAGCAACAGCTCTTTACTTTCAAGCTCAAGGATGGAATGTTGTTGCAACCATGCGTAATCCTGATGCAGCGGTGGAACTAAAGCAATTAGATAATGTATTGATTGTTCCCATGGATGTGTTGGATGTAGATTCCATAGAACATGCAGTCAGTTTAGGCATTAACCATTTTGGTACAATTGATGTATTGCTCAACAATGCAGGGTATGGTGCATACGGACCATTAGAGTCGTTTAAACGAGAGCAAATATTGCGACAGTTCAATACCAATGTAATTGGACTATTAGATGTTACAAAGGCTATTCTGCCACATTTTAGAGCACATCAAAAAGGAATTATAATTAATATTTCATCTATAGGAGGTAAGATCACTTTCCCATTGGGTAGCTTGTATCATGGAACTAAATTTGCTGTGGAAGGGATTTCTGAATCTTTACATTATGAAGTTGCACAATTTGGTGGACAGGTTAAAATTGTAGAGCCAGGAATGATTGCAACTGATTTTGCAGGAAGATCATTCGATTTTAGTAATGATGAAAATATGCCTGAATATCAAAAAATAGTGGGAGCATTAATGAACGCAATGCCGATTATGTCTCAAAATGCTTCACCAGCAACTGTAGTGGCAAAAGTCATTTTTGAAGCGGCTACAGATGGTAAAAACCAACTTCGTTATACCGCAGGAGAAGATGCAAAAGTGTTATTAGCTAATAGACAGCAATATGATGATAACAAATTTATAACTGGAATGAAATCGCAGTTTGGCCTTTAATTATGCAATAACTTACAAGTGTATGAAACCAATAATTCATCTTCAAAGTATTGCCGATTTATATACGTTATTCAACTTAGGTCATCATGAACATCCATTGATAGCCGTGATAGATTTTAGTAAAGTGAGTGAACAATTAGAGCAGGACTCAAAAATCACTACTGATTTTTATTCTATCATGTTCAAAAACTATTGTAAGAACCATATCAAGTATGGAAGAAAAACAATTGATTTTCAAGATGGGAATTTAATTTGTATTGCGCCTCGTCAAATAATTGAAATAGATGTTGAGGTAGAGCAGAAAGATAATATGCTAGGCTGGGGATTATTCTTTCATCCAGATTTAATTAGGGCAACATCGTTGTACGAAAAAATAAATCAGATGAGTTTCTTTAGTTATGAAATTACAGAAGCACTACATCTATCAGATAAAGAGAAGAACATCTTATACGAAACCGTACAAAAAATTAAACTAGAGCTGCAAGAAAACATAGATAATTATAGTCAGCAAATTTTAGTTTCTACCATTGAGTTACTATTGAATTATTGTTCTCGCTTTTATGGAAGACAACTCATCACTAGAAGTCAGTCTAATAAAACAATTGTATCGCAAATTGAATCGATATTGAAGAACTATTTTACTGCAGTTGATTTAAGTGCATTGCCTAGTGTAAAACACTTGGCAGAACAAGTACATTTATCCGCGAATTATCTGAGTGATTTATTGAAAAAAGAAACTGGTAAGAATGCACAAGAGCATATTCATTTCTACTTGATTGAGGAAGCAAAAAGTCGATTACTTAATACACCGGCATCTATTAATGAAGTCGCATATTCATTAGGGTTTGAGTACCCACAATACTTTACTAAATTATTCAAACAAAAAACAGGGCACACCCCAATAGAATATCGACAGTTAAACTAACCACGCAACACAGCACATCACTAAAGTGACTAAATGTAAAATAGCAAACAGTCCAAATTCAGATTACTTTAATAAAAGGCAAAAGGTGATTGGAGCATTTCTCTAATTCTAGCTTGCAGGATTATTACAATAGAAAAATTATACAAGCTAGAATTTGAGGGCAGCGACAATTGCCTTTTGCCTTTATTGATATTAGTCAGCGAGATTTGGATTGTTTGCTTTTACATTTGATTACTTTATCTCACCTACCATATCCGCAGGAATCACCCATGCATCAAACTCCTCAGCAGTTAAGTAACCCAACTTAACAGCCATTTCCTTTAATGTAGTTCCTTCTTTATGAGCAGTCTGTGCAATTTCAGCAGCTTTGTAATAACCAATCTTGGTATTCAATGCAGTCACCAACATCAAAGAGTTGTTTACGTGCTTTTGAATATTGGCTTCAATGGGTTCAATACCTACTGCACACTTATCGTTGAAGCTTACACAACCATCTCCAATTAAACGAGCACTGTGTAAGAAATTATAAATCATTACTGGCTTAAATACATTCAATTCAAAATGACCGTTAGAACCACCAATGCCGATGGCTACATCATTCCCCATTACTTGTGCGGCAATCATGGTTAAAGCCTCACACTGAGTAGGGTTTACTTTACCAGGCATGATAGAAGAACCAGGCTCGTTGTCTGGAATAAATAATTCACCAATACCGCTTCTAGGTCCTGAAGACAGCATGCGAATATCATTCGCAATTTTCATCAAACTAACCGCAACGGTTTTTAAAGCACCATGTGCTTCTACTATAGCGTCGTGTGCAGCCAATGCTTCAAATTTATTTTCAGCAGTTACAAAAGGCAAACCAGTTAAGTCTGCAATATGCTTAGCAACATTTACATCGTATCCTTTTGGTGTATTGATGCCGGTACCAACTGCTGTTCCACCCAATGCTAATTCACTTAAATGTGCCAATGAGTTCTTGATGGCTTTTAAGCCGTGGTTTAATTGAGAAACATAGCCGCTTAATTCTTGACCCACAGTTAAAGGCGTAGCATCCATAAAATGGGTACGACCAATTTTAACTACATGCATAAAAGCTTTGCTTTTAGCAGCAAGGGTGTCGCGTAATTTTTCAATACCAGGAATGGTTAATTCCACTAAAATTTTATAGGCTGCAATATGCATTGCAGTTGGAAAAGTATCGTTACTGCTCTGCGATTTGTTTACATCGTCGTTGGGGTGCAAGAACTTTTCTTTATCGGTAAGATTGCCACCTTTCAATACATGACCACGGTAAGCAACTACTTCATTTACATTCATATTGCTCTGTGTGCCACTTCCTGTTTGCCAAACAACCAAAGGAAACTGGTCATTCAATTTGCCTGCTAAAATTTCATCGCAAACTGTACCAATCAATTCCGCTTTTTCTGCTGGTAAAACACCTGCGTCACGATTGGTTAATGCTGCTGCTTTTTTTAAGTAAGCGAATGCCTGAATAATTTCCTTTGGCATTTTATTAATGTCTTGTGCAATTGGAAAGTTTTCAATACTGCGCTGTGTTTGTGCGCCCCAATAAACATTGGCAGGTACTTTCACCTCGCCCATGGTGTCTTTTTCAATACGGTAGTCCATAGTAGTAATTTGAAATATGAAACTGATCCGCAAAGGTAAAAAATAAACACCATGTAACTTTAATCTTATCTAACTGGTAGGTCAGTAAAAGTAAAATTGATACGTTCTCCTAAAGTGCTGGAATTGACTGTTGCAACACCTGCCCCTGTTATTTTATTGTTGGCATTGGCGGTTATAGCTAATGCACCTGCAAAAGAGGTTAACAAAGAGCTGGTAGTTCCTGGTCTAATATAGGCCAATGCATTACCTGATGTAGTGAAAGGATAGTTGGCAACGGAAAGTCCGGTAAGGTTAATCTCAAAGAAATACCTAGTAGCACTACCCCCTTTATACACAAAGATTGTTTTGTATTGGGCAGAAGCATAAGCAGAATCACAATTATAAGTTACCGTATTGTCTGTCCAAGTAAATGTGTTTGCGCCATTGGCAGTACTACCGCCATTGGTGGTAGCAGCATCTTTTTTGCAAGCGAATAGGGTGAGCGCAATAAACGATAAGGTGAGTAATTTTTTCATTTTTGTTTTTTATTTTGATTATTTATTAAAATTGTAAGCAACTAATTTTTTATTTCCGTCTTTATAGAACAGCATATTTTCTATTTCATCAAAAAGATAGTCGGGCTTTTTGTCGTCTAAAACCACTTTGCCATCTACTTTTCCAGTAAGCTTATTAATTCTTACTAAACCAACTCCACTATCGTCACTAGTTGTAACTTTTGTAAGAACGAGTTTATAATTTTTAGCATTGGCGCTTGCACTGAATCGTTTAGACAAGTCACTCATGGCAGCGCTTGCTACATTACTCCATCTGTCGGCACGTTCCATACCGCTTTTGTAACTACTCGTGCCATAGCCGGATGCCCCTGCTTGATATCCTTCTGAAGCACTTGCTGCCATACTCACACCCATTGCAGCAATATTCATGATTTTCCCAAAAGTGCTAATTCCTGGTGCTGGGTGATAAGCATGATACACAATTGAACCAGCGTAATTGAACATTGCCACATTTTGATCGGAGCTAACAATAATGCCTTGATCCATCAATTCAATTGTTCTGAATATCTCCTCTTTGCCAAATTTTTTATTGGCAAATTCTTTATGATCTCCATTTTTATTATTCACTTCATAAATACTGTTGTCGCCAATAAAATAGGTGAAATCGCCTTTGTCTAAACCCAATCCACCTGAAGAATATTTAATTGATTTTGACCACTGTTCCTTGCCCGTATTAAGGTCTAAAACATTGCATTCTTGGTTGGTTCTGTATAGCAAACCCACATTGTCAATTAAGCGAAGGTCAAGTATATAGCCGTCTACTTTTAAAGGAGATGCAGTTAAAGATTTGCCAGTAGTAATATCAACAACGCTTACAATATTTCTACCATTTTGTTTTGATGCACCCACAGCTAGTTTAGTGCCAGTCAACTTTATGCTACTTATTCTACCAGCAATTTTTAATGGTTCCGACCATTTAGGGCTACCTGTTGCATAATCAAAAAGAAATAGCTCAGATTTTTTATCGTCGGTGGCTACCAATACACCGTTATCATCAAATAAAACATTTGCAATTGGATCGTCTAATTTGGTCTTTGGCCAATTAATATTTCCGGTTGCAATATCAATTGCAGTTATGTTTTGTGTATTATAGTAGTAAGCAACTTTTTCATCAAGGGTTACAAATTTTCCGAAAACTGTTGAAACTGCAGCTGCCATTGTTTCTTTCATGGAAGCAGTTTTTTTATCTTCATTAGCCTGCGTGCTTTCCTTATCGTCACTTATTACTTTCTGTCCTATTAAGGGCACTTCAATTTTTGTTTCAAAGTCAATTTTCCATTGGGTTGCGCCTGTTGCAGCATCCAACTTATATAAACGTTTGGTAGTAGCAATAATGATTGAATTATTTGTGTAAAGAGGGTCAGCTACCATTTGTTCTGAAATTCTTTCAAAAACACTGTTAATAGTCCATGTAGCTTGACCCGTTTTTAAGTCTACCAACATTAGCGCAACTCCTTTATTGTTTTGCCCACTGAATAATAGTGCACCTAAATTGGGAATGGGTAATCTTTTAGTTACGTAAGAAAGCCCCAATTCTTTTGTGTTACACACTACTTTTCCTTGGCTGATGTCTATTACATTCTGCTTCATATTGAAGGCGCTGCCTTCTAAAATGGCAATATAGGGTGAGCCTTTAATTCCTGTATAATTGGCTTTGCTTACTTTGGCAAATTGTTCTAGTTTCCAATTTTCTTTGCCAGTTACTGGGTTTAAACTATGCAGTCCATCATCTGTTGAAACAATAATAGACCCTAAGCTAGTGAGGTTAAACCAATTGATTTCCCGATCAAATCCAATATTCCAAGCTTGGGATTTTGAAGGGGATTTATCTTCTGGAGCATCCACAGCCTCCTCTTTTTTGCTAGAGGTTTGTTCAGATTCATCTGAGGTTTTCTTCTTTTTTAGCAAATTGCCAAATTGCGCATGGCTTGTTGTTAGTATACTTAACAGCAATACAGAGCACAGAATTTTACGTTTCATAATATATTTTAATTATGGCGTAAAACTGCTCTTTATGAAAGCTTGTACAATACCCTTGACAGGGTAGATGCTAATTAGTTGATTGGCTAACCCAATATTTTATTTTCGTATGCCCATTTTACCAGGGTCAGTACATTATTGGTATTGGTTTTTCTAAATATATTTTTGCGATGTGTTTCTACAGTAAGTATAGAAATAGAGAGCTCGGCTGCAATTTCTTTATTACTAAAATCTTTTTCCATCAAAGCGAGAATTTGCTTTTCTCTAAGTGTTAAGTGTGCGTCTTTTAAAATCTTTTTCCTTTTTGATTCTTTTTCTAATTCAATCAAAATTTTATCTTGAAAATATTGCCCTCCATTGTACACCTTAATAATGGCTTCAACTAACTCTACTTTGCTAGTTTGTTTTAATAAGTAGCCAACAATATTTGCATCATTAATCATATTGTCTACAATTTCTCCAGAATTGTTCATGCTAAGTGCAATGATTTTTATTTGTGGAAATTGCTCTTTTACTGCTTTTGAAAGCTGCTGGCCATTCATTCCATCCATCATAATATCACTTAATAAAATGTCTACCTCATTTTCTTGTAATAATTGGAGCATTTCATTTCCACTATTTGCAGTAACTACAATTTGTAAAGCTTCATGTTGTTGTAAAACAGATACCAAACCATCAATTACTATTTGATGGTCGTCTACAATGGCTAAACGTATTTTCTGATTTTGGTTCATGTAGTTGCAGGTATATGAATTGAAACAAGTGTTCCATGGGTATTCGATGAATCCCAATTTACCGTTCCCTTTAAATAAGCAATTCTAGAACGAATATTTTGTAGTCCAATGCCATCGGTATCACGGGTAATACTTGTGTTGAAGCCAACTCCGTTGTCTTCAACCATTACTGTAACACCTGTTTGATCTTGGTTTATTGAAATGTCTAGCTGTGTTGCTTGAGCGTGTTTAACTACATTGTTTACACTTTCTTGTATAACTCTATATAAGATTGTTTCTACATGGCTTTCGAGTGGTTTTCTTAATTCATCAGTTTGTAAATTGATAGAAAGTTTTCCAGTATTGATTTGATTGATGAATTCTTGAATGGAGTTAATCAACCCTTTTCTTAATAGTGCGTTTGGCATCATGTTGTGACTCACTTGCCTTACTTCTTTGCAGCTTTCATCTACCAATAACATTGTTTTATTGATTAGAGGAAATTGGGTAGAGTTTTCTGTTTGTGATTCTTCATTTAATACCTGAAGGTTTAACCATGCAGCAGTCATTAGTTGACCTACACCATCGTGTAAGTCTTCAGCAATTCGTTTTCTTTCTTTTTCTTCAGCTTCTATAATTTCAATAGTAGCTTTTTGTTGTTGTGCTGCAATGGCTAGCTGCATATTGGCTTTTTGTTGCAATATTCTTCTATTGTAAAATGAGTAGCCCAATAATACAATAAGCACCACAAAAATACCAAGTGCCACTATTGTAATATTTTTTCGATAAACTTCTAAAGCTTGAATTTGCTTTTGCTTATTTAGGTCTTTAATACGTTCCTCTTTTTGGGTTGAGTCTAACCGATTTTGTAGAATGGTTTCATTTTTAATGCTCAGTTGCAAGCTGTCATCTGCCAATTGTAAGTCTGCTTCGGCGAGTTGCAATCCTGCTGCGGTTAATGCTAATTGTTGTGTAGCAAGATCAAATTTATTTTTATTGATGGCATTTTGTTGATTAGCAATTTCAAGTGATTTAATTGAATCGGTTTTATTCAATAAATTAATGAGCAATTCTTTTTTCTCAACATCGTATTTTGTTTTTAACTCGTTCACCTGCTTTACCACTGATTCTCCAGATATTTTTTCTGTTATTGCTATATACTTTGATCGATATTTTAATGCACTCTCAAAATTTTGGGTAGAAGAGTCTAACATAGACCGATGATTATAAATCTCTCCAAACGTAAAGGGCTCGGCCCCATACTTATTGGCCGTTGCTTCAGCCTCTACAAACCATTTAAGTGATTCATCATACTTTTTTAGCTTCATATACCCATAGCCAATATTTTGTTGCACCAAGGCAACCCCTAACTGTGTTTGGTTTTCTTTTGCAATCGATAATGATTCTTTTAAGTATGTAATGGCTGTTTCGTAATTGCCTTGTCTTAAATTAATGGCACCGAGATTATTAATGCAAATTTGTACGCCTCTGGTAAATCCTGATTTTATGAAATTTTCTTTTGCATCTAGAAGCAATTCAATTGCTTTAGGGTAATTCAATTGAATGGCATAAATATTACACAGGTTAAGTTGTCCAATTCCAATCAATCTTAAATCACCAATACTCTTTGACGTTTGTATACTTTGCGTATAATATTTCAACGCTTCGGGATAATTCTTTGTTTCATTCATTAATCTTCCCAGATTATTTTGAATGGAACCAATTGATTTTACATCTTTATTGTCTTCTTCTAATTTCAGGGCTTTCAAAAAATATTCAATGGCTATTTCATTGTTCCCTTTATCTCTGTAAACATTACCAATGGTTTGATACACCGTGCTCAAGCCAAATTTGTTTTTGTACTTGATGAATATTTTTTCTGCTTTTTCTAGTTCAACCAAAGCATTATTTTGCTGCAGCATTATTAAATAAGCCTGGCCAATATTTCTTAAGCACTCCGCATAAGATAGCTCGTCGTTGAGTGTTAACCAAATACTACTAGCTTCTTTAAAATAAGAAAGTGCCTTGGGTCCATTTGTTTTTGAAATGAAAAGGTTTCCTTTTGCTTCAAGAGATTTAGCAATCCCTTTTTTATAATTCAGCTTATTGGCAATATCTATTGCTTTGTCTGCAAACAATATAGTGTTTGTTGAATCAACAGCAGAATACAGAAAAGCTATTTTGTTTAAAAGGGCCACCTGAAATGTATCCACTTTTTGGGGAACAATTAGCCGTTTCAAACTATCTAATGTTCGGAAGTTTTGGGCTTGAGCATTAGTGGCAGATAAAAATAAAAAAAGCAGTAAAAACTTCAACCACTTATGCATATCTCTAGTAATTAGGTATTATTCACAAGGAACAAACTACTAACAAGAATATGCAAAAAAGGTTATATAAATTTATTTTCCAATAAATAAAGCTTTACGCTTTTCTAAGAAAGCAGTTGTGCCTTCTTTCATATCATCGGTGCCAAAACATTTTCCAAACTCTGCTACTTCAACAGAATAGCCATCTAGGTTTTCATTGAATACGGCGTTTGCACTCATGATACATGCAGCAACTGCTAATGGTGCTTTTTCGTTCACAACACTTAATATAGCAACTGCTTTTGAAATCAGTTCTTCAGGCGCAACAACATAATTCACTAAACCATATTGTAAGGCAGTAGTAGCATCAATCATGCCCGCACTCATGAGTAATTCCATGGCACGACCCTTACCAATGAGTTGTACCAAACGCTGCGTGCCACCATAGCCAGGAATCAATCCTAAGTTCACTTCAGGCTGACCAAATTTTGCGTTGCTCGATGCAATGCGAAAATGACAACTCATCGCTAGCTCACATCCACCCCCTAACGCAAAACCATTTACGCAAGCCACTACAGGTTTGGGAGAATTTTCGATCTTAAAGAAAATGTCTTGCCCTTTTTTTGCCAACGCCATTCCTTCTGCAACGGTAGCTCCAGCAAATTCACTAATGTCTGCACCGGCAACAAATGCTTTAGGACCAGCACCAGTTAAAATGACACTTTTAATATCTGCATTGTGGTACACTTCGTCCATTGCATTATTCAAGTCGGTCATGACTTGTTGATTAATTGCATTTAATTTATCAGGACGATTAATA
Organism: Sediminibacterium sp.; assembly: GCA_017996795.1. Taxonomy (GTDB): domain Bacteria; phylum Bacteroidota; class Bacteroidia; order Chitinophagales; family Chitinophagaceae; genus Sediminibacterium. The sequence goes on from JAGOGG010000020.1 coordinate 10,432, forward strand.
GTAATGGTGAAAATCCCTTGATCAAGAGAAGTCAATAAGGTCTGGTAAGCCATATCGTTAAGTTTGCCGCAAAGATACGCTAGAGATGGAATAGAATACTTTAATATTAATCGTAATATGGCAGAACAAAATTGTAAAACCAGTTTGGTAGGGAGTTGGTATTAATTTTCATCTTTTCGTTCTCAATTTCAGCTACTAGTTCAGGAATTTTTTCGGAGTTATCAAATAAGAATACCTTATCAGCTACTTTGATTGCGGGGTATAAATTTTGGAGTGTATTTAGATACCTTGCTCTAAGTTTGCCAGTATTCACGTTGTGTCCACCTTTTTTTACTCTATCTTTTACTCTCTCTATATTAATTTCTGGGTTATCGATACATACAAAATAGAGATAGATTCTATATCCTTTTTTCTTAGCGTCAGCCAATTCTCTCAATTTGCTTTTATGGCTCATTACTGTTTCAAAGGAAAAACCATTACCATTCATGTACATAGCCCACCTGATAAAAGCAGCAATTAGAGAAGCTTCATAACTATGTATTTTATTAGATTCGTCTACTATACAATTTTCCCTTAATACTAAATCGATTGTATGCCCTTCTTGAGTGGCTTTTTCTAATAATGATTTAGCTTCTTTCCTTTTTAAAAATTTGGTAAAATCTGCTGACGTTAGATTCAAATTATATTTGGCTAAGTCTATTAATTTGAACTTTGCAATGTGGGATTCTATCTCATCAGCGTTAATGAATGGTATTTCGCTAAAGAACTTTTTTACATCTTGATAAACAGTAGATTTTCCTGAACCATTTGGGCCCGCAAATACTCTTAATCTTTTAATTCTTTGCATTCAAAATTGAACCTTTTTTTAAGTTAATTTTTTGGGAAACTTCTGATTTGTTTTCTCCAATAGCAATTACCTTCCCATCAAAAGTCTCTTTATAAATAATTCCATTTTTGAGATAAGTTATATCTAATCCCAAAGCCTTCGAAGTTCGAATCGCATTTTTTGCAGCATTTTTTGCAGCTTTTATTAATAAAGTGGATTCAGCAGAGGGTTTAGCTCGCCTATTTGTTCTTTTAACTGTTTTCTCCATCATAATTCTTTTCAATCTTAAGTTACAAAATATTATTTAATACAACTTAAAACGACCTGTTAATCCCCACCCATTCCCCAATATATTGGGCTATATCAGTAGTAGGAGTGCCGGGTGCAAAAAGTTTGCCCACCCCCATTTGGTTGAGTTCCTGCATGTCTTCGTCGGGTATAATCCCCCCGCCAGTCAAGAGTACATCATTCATACCCTTTTCTTTCATGAGCGTGATAATTTTTGGAAATACGGTCATATGTGCACCACTTAAAATGCTGATGCCAATGGCATCCACGTCTTCTTGTAATGCAGCATTCACCACCATTTCAGGGGTTTGACGCAAGCCAGTATAAATGACTTCCATGCCTTCGTTTCTTAAAGCAGTCGCAATAATTTTTGCGCCACGATCGTGTCCATCCAATCCAACTTTTGCTACTAAAACCCGTATAGGTCTTTTCATAATGACTGGTTAATTATGTTCAAGTATACTCAACACTTTTTGAATTCGATTCACTGTTTCTTCCTTACCAATAATAGCTGCAATATCAAACACACCAGGTCCAAATTTACCACCAACCAACATGATGCGCAAAGGCAACATGAGTTCGCCGGGTTTTAAATCGTGAGCCGCCGCAATTTCTTTAAACGTTTTTTCTAAATCATATGTTTCCCAAATAATGCTGCTTTCAAAAGCTTTGGACAATTCAATGAAGAACATATTTTTTTGATCAGTCCATTTGGGTTGGATGGAAGCTGTATCAAATTCAGAAGGGCTCATAAAAAAGAAAGAACCCTGTGTTACAAAATCAGCCATTAAGGTGCAACGCTCTTTCACTAAATCAATCACGTGCAATAAATTTACACGATCAGCTGCGGAGCCCGCATCACTACTAGCGCCGCCAGCAGCAAACCCCTCAACCCCAGCCGCAGCAAGGGTTTCCGCAACTTGCTCAACCAACTGTGCTGAAGTAGCGCGTTTGATCCATTCCTGATTATACCACAATGCTTTTTCATAATTAAACTTAGCACCACCCTTGTGTACACGGTCCATTGAAAAAGCTGCAATCAATTCATTCATGGTAAACACTTCATTGTCGGTACCATCGTTCCATCCTAATAAAGCCAATAAGTTTACAAAAGCTTGAGGCAAAAATCCACGCTCTTTAAAGCCAGTGGTTTTTTCGCCTGTTTTAGGATCGGTCCAATCCATCGCAAACACAGGAAAGCCCAAACGATCTCCATCGCGCTTACTGAGTTTACCATTTCCATCGGGTTTTAAAATCAATGGAAGATGCGCCCACTCAGGCATTTCAGCCGACCAACCTAAATATTTCCACAATAAAATATGAACAGGTGCACTAGGCAACCATTCTTCCCCACGAAAAGCATGGGTAATTTTCATTAAGTAATCATCTACCACTACGGCCAAATGATAAGTAGGCATGCCATCTGCTTTCAACAATACTTTATCGTCAACCTGCGAAGTATTAAAACTCACTTCACCACGAATCATATCGGTAAAAGAAACCGTTTCATCTAAAGGCATTTTAATGCGCACCACATGCGGTGTGCCCGCAGCCAATAATTGCGCTACTTCATCAGCAGAAAGCGTTAATGAATTGCGCATTTTAGTACGCAATAAATGATTGTATTGCGGAGAAGGATTTTCGTCTGTTTTATATTGCGCACGCATTTGCTCCAGTTCTTCTGGCGTATCAAATGCATAATAAGCAAAGCCTGCATTCACCAATTGATCCGCATATTGTTTGTAACTGGCTTTGCGTTCGCTTTGTCTATATGGCGCATAAGGTCCGCCATGCAAAGGACTTTCATCAGGAGTAAGCCCGCACCAAGCAAGGGTATTAAAAATATATGCTTCTGCACCTTCCACAAATCGAGTTTGGTCGGTGTCTTCAATTCTTACAATAAAATCTCCCCCATGCTTTTTAGCAAAAAGGTAATTAAATAAAACGGTTCTAACGCCACCTAAATGCAAACCACCCGTTGGTGAAGGCGCAAAACGAACCCTAACTTTCTTCTCCATGCTGCAAATATAAATCATTCATGCAGCCCTAATGAATATCTTTGGAGTATGTATTTGGTAAAAACTCCATGGTGGTTAAGAATGATTTATTCGGGCTATACTTGGCGCATGCCATCCACCGAAAAAACCATTTACCTCAGTTTTGATGATGGTCCGCATGAAATAGCCACTCCATTTGTATTAGACACCCTAAAACAATACAATGCCAAAGCCAGTTTTTTTTGCATCGGCAAAAATGTACGGCTGCATCCAGAAATTTACCAACGCATATTGCAAGAAGGACATGCAGTAGGGAATCATACAGAGAATCATTTAAATGGATGGCATACCCCGAATAACGAATACCTCAACAATATTCAACAAGCCGAAGAAGTCATTCAAAGCAATTTATTCAGGCCACCCTATGGAAGAATTAAACGCTCGCAAGCCAAAGCCCTTAACAAGCAAATTATTATGTGGGATGTATTAAGCGGCGATTTTGATCCAATCCTAACCCCGGAAGCGTGCTTGGCTTATTGTATTAAACATACCGAAGCAGGGTCGATTGTGGTATTTCATGATAGCGCTAAAGCTTTTCCAAAAATGAAATATGCATTACCTAAAATGCTTGATTATTTTACCCATCAAGGATTTCAGTTTAAAGCGCTCTAAGTTTTTGAAGCAAGCGTTTACAATCGTTAGTAAACGTTTACAGATGTTTACTAACGTCTATAAAAATGGAAGGCCAGGGTAGAAACCCCGGCCTGTTTTTAATCCGTACCCTATGAAAACAAAGGTTACTGCTGCAGTTTTACAACATTCGCAGGGATTCATTTAATATCTTCAATAATCGTCTTATGGTTTAAATGCCTGTCGTGCATATATAAACGCAGTCGCATGAACTTTATTTTAGCAGCACTAAAAAAAATGTGGAATTTTACCGAATGAAATTGATTGATACGCACTGCCATTTATATGTAGAAGAATTTAAAAATGATGTAGATGCAGCAATAGCAAGGGCTCAGGCGCAAGGAGTGGAACAGTTCTATTTACCAGGCATCGACAGTGAATCTATCCCTGCCATGTTGGCTTTAGAAGCTGGGTACCCGGGTGTATGTAAAGCAATGATGGGATTGCACCCTTGTTATGTAAAAGAAAATTATTTGCAAGAACTCAATATAGTGCAGCATTGGTTGGAGCAAAGAGATTTTCCGGCCATTGGAGAAATAGGGCTAGACTATTATTGGGACACCAGTTTTAAAACACAGCAACAAGAAGCATTTGAAACGCAAATGGGCTGGGCACTTGAGAGAGGACTGCCTATAGTAATACATACTCGAAATGCCATGCAAGAAACCATTGAAATGGTGAAACCTTTTGCAGCAAAGGGTTTGAAAGGAATTTTTCATTGTTTTAGTGGATCTTATGAATCGGCCAAGCAAATAGTGGATATGGGCTTTTTATTGGGAATTGGAGGCGTGATCACTTATAAAAATGCGGGCCTTCCAAAAGCATTAGAACAGATAGGGGTGGAGTACTTGGTATTAGAGACCGACGCGCCTTATTTAAGCCCCGTTCCTTATCGTGGAAAGCGCAATGAGCCAGCGTATCTCCTGCATATTGCTGAAGCACTAGCAGGGGCCAAGGGGATTACGGTTGCCGAACTAGCAAGCATTACCACAGCCAATGCAACGGCTTTATTTAAAGGATGATTTTGGGCTTTTTGCACTTATATTTGCAGCCCCATAATAAACAGAGAGGTGTCCGAGTGGTTGAAGGAGCACGCCTGGAAAGTGTGTAAACGGGAAACTGTTTCGAGGGTTCGAATCCCTTCCTCTCTGCAATAATAGAACGAAGCAAAACCCCGACATAGTCTGGGTTATTTTGTTTCAATAAGCCAAGCAATGTATTTTTCAATTTGTGAACCTAGATAGTATGGCAAGTTGAGTATTTTATAATGCTTTCCTTTTTGGGTAATGGCATCTGTAATATTTAATGCTCCTGCATAAAATCGAATAGCTATATCATGTGGAGCGATGTCCATGTAGCTATGTAATGATTTTAAAGTACCTTCTTTACCAGACTTAACTTCAATAGGTATGATCAATCCATCGTGCTGAAACAGATAATCTACCTCAGCCGTTGATTCTTTTTTTTCTCTAACCCAAAATTGAAGTGCACTTAGTGCATTATATTGAAAAGCTAATAATTCTTGTCCAATTAGGTGTTCAATCAGTGTTCCTTGATAAATACTATTTAAATCCTTTGTACCAATAATATCCTTCTGAATTCCTACATAGTAATTCAATAATCCTGAATCTAAAATTTGAAGTCTAGGTGATTTTTTTATATCAGGTACCATTGGTACGGTTGCAGTGGTACACGGATAAATTAACTGTATAAATAAGGCCTTTTCTAGGGTGCGCAATGATTCTCCCATTTCTCTAGACTTATATGCAGCGTTACCAAAACCTTCAAATTTTATTCTTTTACCAGCTTGTGCAAATGAACTTTGAATACAATGTCTTATATGGAAAACTTGCGTATTGCTTTTTGCATATTTTTCAACATCATCCATATATCCACTTATTAGTGAATCATAAATAGGGCCTAATGCTACGAGGTCCTTATTGGTTGCGTAATGTTGAATAATTTCTGGCATGCCTCCTATTAAAGCATACGTATGAAACAAGCTTAATAGTTTCGTTTGAGCAAATGGAGCTATTGGTACTTGAGTTAATTGTTCTAAGGCAGCTGTTTCACCTATTGCAGAAAGAAACTCGGGAAACGAAACAGGTCTGATCACTTTATATTCAACTCGACCAATAGGGAAACTTATATGCTTGTTGAACAAAGTCTCCAACATACTTCCAGCAGCAATGACAGAAATCTCAGGTGCTAACTCATAAAAATATCTAAGTGCATTTAATGCCTTTGGTACTTCTTGTATCTCATCAATAAATATCAGTGTGGTACTTTTTTTAGCTATTGTTTTATTTTTTAAAAAGAATAAAGCACTTATTAAGTTCTCAATTGATGTGAAATTTTCAAAGGGTTCCTTGTCTTCTGATAGCTCTAAGTTTAAGTAGATGTATTGTTCATACTGTGCTGCAAATTGGTTCACAAGGGTTGTTTTTCCTACTTGCCTAGCCCCTCTAATTACTAGGGGTTTGCGGGACTTATTTTGTCTCCATTTTTCAAGCTCTGATAGTAACTGTCTATTAAACATGTTACGAAGTTAGGGTAAAAACGTAATAAATTTGCAATAAAGTTAAGGTAAATATTTCTAATATATGTTTCAAAGTGATAGTTAAAATAAAATAGAATTTAGACAAATTAATTTTTTCGAAAGTCTTTAACATTTTCTTTTTTTTGTTGCGTAATAATCTATATTTACCGCAGAATTATTTACGGAATAAACCACCTCCTCATTTTTATTCCCTAATACCACTACTTTATTTATTAAACCAATCAGGTACTTCAAAGTACATGGCTATAATTTTTTGTAATTATATCAATAACCTCCCCTTGCTTAAACCAAACAACATGAACAAAATGTTACACAAAATCTCCAGTTCGGGCTTCCGAAATGTTAGAACGGTGCTGTTGCTCACCATGCTACTATTTGCTGGTGTAGCCCAAGCAGCTCACTTTAGAAGTGGAACCATCAGTTGGCGCCCAATTAGTGGAAATACTGTTGAGTTTAAAGTTTCTCAGTCTTATGGAGGCTGGGCTTTTGGATCTGGTTATACTTTGGGTAGTACCCAAATTATGGACTATTTATATACCGGTGATGGTTATACTAGTGTTCCAATTCCTTTAGTCGTTACTTCAATTAATGCTGCCGAAGGATGGTGGTACGGTGAAGCAACATTCCAATACACTTATACTTCTGCGGGTAATTATGCCGCCTATTTTTCTAGTTGTTGTCGTATCAGTAATCTTTCGAATAATGGCGATCAAACATGGAGGAATGAAACGATTGTTAATGTAGGAACAGGCAATAGTTCTCCTGTTTCAACTGTTGCGCCAACTGTTAATGTGCCTACAAATTTAGCAGCTGCTCAGTTTCAAATTCCTGCTTTTGATCCAGATGGTGATGTATTAACTTATCGTTTGGCTACATCATCTGAAATGGGTGGAGGTTCTAATCCGAGTGGAGTTTCAATTAATGCTAATACAGGTGTGGTTAGTTTTAATACAATCGGTAAACCATTGAATTCGTTATGGAATTTGGCTTTTACGATTTCTGATGGAGTGGGTAAAACAAGAGTTACTGTTGATTTTATTGTAAAGGTTACCCAAAACTCTACACCACCTATATTCGATTATTTTCAAACACCTGCCAAAGGGTCTGTAATACAAGCATCACCAGGACAGCCAGTTAATTTTGCAGTAAGTGCTTATGATAATGATCAAGGAAATATTGTTACTCTTTCTGCAGTAGGTTTACCTCCAGGTGCAATTACAAGTCCTAGTTTGCCTACCAACGGAAACCCTGTGACAAGTAATTTTACTTGGACGCCAGCAGCCAACCAATTTGGTTCATTTGTAATTAATTTTACAGCTACCGACAATATAGGTGTACAAAGTACTTCATCTGTTACCATACAGATTAGTCTTAAGCCTTTATTTAATGTGCCTCCAACACCTGCAGCAAATTCAGAAACCTATTTAGAAACAGGAGTAGCACATCAATCTACTATTACTGCAAGCGATCCTGATCCAAATGATATAGTTCAAATTATGTCAGTAACAGGATTGCCAGCTGGTGCAACACTTTCTAGTAGTTTGCCAACTGTAGCAGCAAATCCAACATCTGTTCAATTAAATTGGACGCCTACTCCTGCTAATTTTGGAATACACACCGTATCATTTGTTGCGAAGGATTCTTATAACGATGAAACAACGCATAGCTTCAAATACTTGGTGAATACTAAGCCTGTATTTGGTTCTACTCCATCATTGGTTGCTTATGTAGGGCAGACCTATACTTATACCATCACAGGATTAGATCCTGATGTAGCATTTGGAGATGTGTTAAAATTAATTGGTGGTATTATTCCATCTTGGTTAACCTTCACTAATAATGGAAATGGTACTGGTTCATTATCTGGTACACCTAGTCTATCAGATCTTGGAGATCATTCAGTAAGTCTAAAATTAGAAGATACTTATCACCACGATTACAGTCCTATCACCACTCAAAATTTTACAGTTAATGTTAGTGGAAGACTTCCATTGATTGTTAGCCCAGGTAATCAAACAGCAGTTGTTGCAGCAGGCACCTGTGGTGCAGTTGTAAACTTTACTGCAACTGATTCAGAAGGCATTCCGGCATCTACAATAACCTATTCTATTGCACCAGGATCTGTATTCCCTGTAGGAACTACTACCGTAACTGCAACTGCTACAAATATTGTAGGTAGCTCTCAAACTTCATTTACTGTAACAGTTAATGACAATGAATTGCCTATAGTTAATGTAAACAATATTTCTGTAACATTAGTAAACGGAGCTGCAAGTGTAACTGCTGCAGACATCAATAATAATAGTACAGATAATTGCGGAATACAATCGGTTGTATTGTCTGGTAAAAGCAATTATACCTGTGCAGATTTGGGTACACATACTGTAACCTTAACCGTAACAGATATTCATGGTAATGTACAAACTGCAACAGCTGTTGTAACAGTGATAGGACAATTGCCAACAAGTTCAATTGTATCACAACCAACGAGCAATGTGTACACTGGTGGTAATGCAAATAATATTTACTTAGGTTATGGTGCACAAAGCACCGTATTAAAAGTAAATGCAACTGGTGGAAGTGCTTACACTTATCAGTGGATGGGAGCTGCAACGAATATGTTGAGCAGCACGACCAGCGGTATGCCAGTATTCA
>JAGOGG010000157.1 GCA_017996795.1 Sediminibacterium sp.
CGATACCGAGAATTATAATTATAATATTGAAGCTTTTCTATTTACCCATCAAAGGGAGATATACAATATTGGGGGATATGGATACTGGAAAACTAGTGGAACGCTTAGAAAATACAATCAAAAAGACCAAGAATGGGATGCCGAGCCCATTGACCAGGAAATTCATATGCCCTTTGCGGATCAGTTGGGGACATCTGGTCAACTATCTTGGTTCAATCCCCAAACCCAACATTTGTTTATTCCATTCCAGCGTATTATAAACTCTGGGGTTAAAATTGAGAAAGAAGAAGACCAATTTGATAAAAAAGTATATCGGCTAGACTTAAATACCAAGACTTGGAAAAAATTGGGCAAAACCCATCCTGATTATTTTGATATGTTACAAAAAACTAAATGGGTATTGGCCACCGATTCAGGACAGCTTATTTGCTTTAACCACAAAGTATATCAAATTAATTTTGAAGAAAATATCGTTAAAGAAAATACAGATCCCAGTTTGGCACAGAGTTTAGAGAGAATAAATAATTACAATTTAGCCTACTATCATAACCAAACCATTTACTACTTAAATGGATACACTTGGCAATACGATTCTGTAAAAGTGGATACTTCAAAGTTTGAGAAAGCCAACTTTAAGGTTTGGAAGAAAAACAAAACTGGTATCATTTTTGGCTTCCTTCCTATTTTGATGATATTAACAGCTGCAGGAGCCAGAAAAAGAGCCGCAAAGAAAAAAAGAGAGAAACTACTAGAAGATGCAGCCAATAAAGTCCCTATTTCTCCATCAGTAAAAATCAAGTTCAACGAAACCGAAAAACAATTGCTGAATTTATTATTAGAAAAGTCTAAACAAAACAGCACTACTACTATTACAGAGATCAATTATGTATTAGGCATCAAAGACAAGAATGTAGGCTTGCAAAAAAAAGTAAGAAGTGATGTGATGAAAAGCATCAATGAAAAATTCAACTTCTTACAAGATGGCGACACCGAATTAGTTTGCAATATCAGAAGCCAAGCAGATAAGCGTTTCTTTGAATACTATATTGACAAGGAAAATATTGACTTGTTGGAGATTATGCTAAGGGAGGACAATGAGTAATTAAATAATTTTATTAGCCCATAATTTTTCTAAGAAAACTTTCCAAGGCATCACTGTTATATCGCCCATTTTTCGTTCAAGTGGATCGTTACTAACGACTATTAATTTCTTTACTTTATATTCCTCAGAAAAACTTTTGAGTCCTTTTATATGACGAGATTGAACATTATCTGTTCCTTTTACTTCAACAGCAACTTCATGGTCGCCTAAAATAAAATCAACTTCAATTTGTGAGGTTGTTCTCCAATATGAAATTGGATAGTTTTTATCAGTGTAATTGCTATGAGCATACAACTCTTGATAAATAAAATGTTCAAATGCATGTCCAAAAGACTCACTGCCCATTTCAATTTTACCACGTTTCAGTAAGTTGTTTGCTATACCAATATCAAAATAATAAAACTTAGGAGCCACAATAACTCTTCGCTTGGGCTTTTTCTGAAAAGTAGGCACAAATCGACCAATTAATGTATCTACTAAAATTTGAAAATACTCTTTCACAGTCGTATGACTAACACCACATTCAGTTGCGATATTAGTGTAGTTAACCATTTCCCCATTTGAAAAAGCAGCAGCTTCTAAAAACTGTGTGAAAGCATTGATATTTCTAATTTTTGCCTCGGCAATAATTTCATCTTTTAAATAATTACCTATATAAGCATCTATCAACTTTTTGGGATTATCTGATAAATAATGCCTTGGCAATAACCCATTGTTTAAAGCTTTAATTAAATCGAATTCTGGAATTTCTGATTGTAATAATGGATATAGTTCGTAACGAAGTGCCCTGCCCCCTAATAAATTTGAACCAACTCTTATAATTTTTCTAGGACTTGATCCACTCAATATGAATTGAATGGGATGATTCACAATGAGCCAATGTATTTCATCTAGTAATTCTGGAATTTTTTGAATTTCATCAACAATTACAATATTGTTTGTTTCACTCGCTAATATAGTTTCTCTAAATTGAGCAGGATTTGCTTGGTATCTTCTATAAACGTCGGATTTAAGTAAATCAAACCAAATAGCATTTGGGAAAAGCGATTTCAATAAGGTACTTTTCCCCGTTTGGCGAGCACCCCAAAGGAAAAGACTTTCATTGCCAGCCCCTTCAAAAACTTGCTTTCTGGTGAACATATATTCAATATTTACTTTCATTTTTCATGATATTTGCAAGTTCTACTTTCAAATATCATGTTTTTTGAAGGTTAAATATACAACTAATCTTTATCTTTGTCAAACTTGCTCTTGATGTATTCAATTACAGTAGGGTCTTCTAATCCCTCCATATCACTTAATTCTAGCTCGAGGGCTTTGGTACTTAATTGAATTTCCCAGAGAGATAGAGCCAGTGAACAAGAGAAACTGAGTAAGCTGAAGGCAAAAACCCAATGGCTCATGATCATCCATTCTATATAAATAAAATACATACAGATAATGCAGCTTAAAAACGCCATCACTCCCAGGGCTTGCATCTGTTTAATGAGTTTAATTCTAAAACGGAGATTTTTAATTTGTCCGTGAACTACTTTATTGTTTTCTGTTTTATTGTACTCGTTGTGTAAACTTCTTACTCTTGTTGCCAATGCCAAAAAACGATTGGTATATGCCAACATGATCAAACTTATTGCAGGGAATAAAAGTGCTGGTGTGTTAATGCTTATATCCATATAGTTCAAGTTACAAATTTATATTTTAACCATATCAAAACCGATGTTACAAACAGTCGTTAGCAAAAGGGTTTTTTGACACAAAATTGTAGTGGAATAACTACAAGAAATCCTTTAAAAACGTTTAAAATCAGGGGCAGCAGCGGATCAATATATTTTATCTTGCTGAAACTAAAACTTTCAAAAAGCGTTTATAAAATACTCAGACCCCCCGGTTATGAAATTTGTAAAACTAACTGCATTGTTGATGCTGGCATTTAATGTGCAAGCTCAACTATTAGAACCCAGCACACTTAACTCCACAGGTGGAAATTATGTATTCAGAGGTGCGCCCACTATTCCCAATTTTAGTTTGGTATGGAGTGTTGGTGAATCAACACTCATTGAAACTTTTTCAGTTAATGGAGGAATGTATTTACTTACACAAGGAGTGCTACAACCCTTTGTACCAGTAGATTTACAGACAGTACCCATACTAGGGTGGAACAAGGAAGAAGTAAAATACTATCCTAACCCAGTTAGTACTCAACTACAATTTGATTTGTTCAGCAACGATACAGGCAGAGTGGTATTACGAATTCTAGATTTATTGGGCAATACGCATGGTGTAAGAGAATTTGAATACAAAACATTACCAGTTAACCAAAAAATAGATTTCAGCAAATATGCATCAGGGCCTTATTACTTGATGCTTTCGTTGTATAGCAAAGGACAGTTGAAAAAACACGGGGTGTTTAAAATATTAAAATTACGGTAAGTAAAAATAGAACTATGTGTAAGAGAATTATTGTGATTATGTTGATGTTGGTAGTCTTAGGGGTGATGCAAGCCGATGCACAGCAACTAAACTATCAAGCAATCGCTAGAAACGCCAACGGTGTTGCACTCACTTTCAGAGATGTAGGTATCCGATTGAGTATTCGTGATGGATCGCCCAACGGATCTATCGTTTATTCTGAATCAAGAAATATCAGAACCAATCAATTCGGTTTGTTTACCGTAATTATTGGAAGCCCAGGAGCAAGCAATGTTTTGGGAAGCATGGCATCTATTAATTGGATTAGTGGTAATAAATATTTACAAGTAGAGATTGATCCGGAAGGCGGCACCAATTATTTTCAAGCAGGCACTTCACAATTACAAGCAGTGCCCTATGCATTGTTTGCAAACGCGGCATACCCGGTTGGCCCTGCAGGCGGAGACTTATTGGGATCAACCTACCCCAATCCCATCATTGCCCCTCTTGCAGTAACTACAGGAAAAATTGCCAATCAAGCAATCACTACTCCAAAAATTGCAGACTTAAATGTGACAACTCCTAAGCTGGCAGATCAAGCAGTTACAAATGCCAAAATTCAAGACAACACTATTGCGAATATTAAATTAGTCAACAGCAGAGTAACATTGAATGGCCTAATATTAAATTTGGGTGACGCACAAGATTTTGCAATTGGCACCAATGGTATTGATGTCAATATTGTTTCAGCAGGTAATACCCATACATTTAATTTTCCTGATGCATCTATTGCGAATAGAGGATTAATTACACCCAATGCGCAAACCATTGGAGGAAATAAAACATTCAATAATGATATTACTGCTGCTCGGATCATTCGAGCGGGTGGATTGGCAGCGCAGTTTTTAAAAGCCGATGGATCAGTTGACAACAATATTTATTTAACCGAGAATCAACCCATTATTGTTACTGCAACTGGTGATGCAACAGGTGTATCTACCAGCAGCAGAACTGCACCCGTATTGCCTTTAACGCTAGCAACTGTGAATAGTGCAGTAGGTACTTATGGAACTAATATTGTTGTTCCGTCTATTACAGTGAACAACAAGGGTTTGGTAACCAATGTAATTGCCAATCCCATTCCAACTGCAACAGCCATCACTAGTGGATTACTCACTGTAGGCGATTGGAATATTTTTAACAACAAACAAAACGCCATTCCATTAGGATCAGCAGCACAATATTTTAGAGGTGATCTTACTCTAAGTAATTTTCAAACTGATGTAAGAAATCAATTAAGTGCGGGCACGAATATTACTTATGTAAATGGAAATATTGGTCTTACCAATAATAGTGTTACGCTCAATACTTTGCCCTTAACATTGGGTGGATCACAAACATTTGCAACTGGAACCACTGGTGTAGATTTCAATATTAGTTCTGCAGGATCAGTGCATACATTTAATATACCCACCGCTTCAGTATTTGCAAGGGGCTTAATCAACAGTACCGATTATACCAATTTTAATGCAGCATACAACAACAGAATAGCTAGTCTTACTACCACAGGAACCAGCGGTGCAGCCACTTTGAGCGGGAATGTATTGAATATTCCGAATTATAC
>JAGOGG010000158.1 GCA_017996795.1 Sediminibacterium sp.
GTTATCATTAGAAGGATCTTGAAATGCACGCTGATACACTGCAGAAGCAGGACCAAAATTATTGGCGAGTTGTTGCAAAATATAATTCTTCTTTCTACGCTCTGCTATATCATCAATTCCATCAAGACCCACATCTTGAAAAACCCGATCGTTCGGGTCGTTACTAAATGCTTGGGTAATTTGAATAGGATTCACCGGAGTTTTACCCCAAGTATTACTGCTATCTACCGAAGCAGGAACAGTAGGCGTATTCATTCCGTTTTCATAAAAGCGACGTCCATCTTTTAAAATATCTTCACTAATATTTCCAAAATTTAAAAACAACTTTCCTCCTCGGCTTGCAGGGTTGGTAATAAATGGATTCTGCATCCAGAATTCTACAAACTCAATATTGTTGGTTTCAAAATCGGTTTGATCAATCGCTCGCATGATACCGCCCCAGCGGGTGGTTGGATTGCTCAAACGGCCATTGGCATTAATTTGACCAGGTCGGGTTTCAAAATTATAGGGTCCTTTTTCAGTTGGATAAAATGCCAAATCAAAAGTAGCCGCTTGTACATCGGTAATATTGGTAGTTCGTTGCGGAAATAATTCATTGGTAAATACCTGACGAACACGTGGATCACTTAGCTCTGCCAAATTCCTGCGCAATGGATTATTCGGACTATTCTTGTCTTGTAAATTTGGCTCAATATTATACCAAGCCATTTTTGCTCGGTTAAAATTGTAATTGATAGAATCGGTTAAACTAGATTCAGGAAAACGAGGATTCCCCTGCGGCGTTGATGCCAATGCCCAAGACACAAATGGGAAACGCAAATCTATATTAGCACGGGTTCCTTCAAAATCATCAATAAAAATTAATCCCTGGTCTCCTTTTCCAATTTGCGGTGGATGTCCGGGTTTTAATACAGCCGCTTCTCCGTAAGCATTAATAGATGACTTTGCATTGGTCGTATAAAAAGGAAGCTTATCCAACAATCTAGTTAATCCCGGTAAATCGGAACGATAACTAAAATCTACTCCATACATGGTGTTTCTAATTGGATCATCGCCATACCCCATTTTGGTAAAGAAAGGACGCTCACCCAAACGCACCATTGATGCCCCTACCGATAATTTTTTACTCGCTAAATAATCTACCCTTAAACCAGCAAATCCTCTTTGCTGCATGCCAAAACCAATATTGTTTTCAAAATTGACTTTAACTGGAATATTCGCGCTTAGGATACCTTGATTTAAAATTTTAACTGTACCCAAATTATAATCTACTATAAAGTCTGCACCCTCTCTTAATACTTGCCCTCCTGCAGTAACCGATACCGAACCTTGTGGAATATTAAATGTGTTGAGGTAAATTTCAGAACTACCCCCCGATCCTTTTACCTGACCCTGCATCACAAATCGGTTCACATTGGCAAATGTTTGTGCAATGGCTTTAATAGAATCATACAATTGATAGTACACATATTTGTCCTTGGTTGCTTGAGGCAAACCTGTAAATGCAAGGGTATCTAAGTCTTTACCAAAAGGCTCTAATACAGGAAAAACAATCCTACCCATTTGCGGTAAAATGGTAAAGCCCTCAATATAATCAAATACGCCATCGGGCTGTGGATCGTTTCGATTATTAAGTCGGTCTAAATTTAAAATACGCAAGAGCGGTTGACCATCTACTCCTGGAGCTGTTTCAGGTAAGAATCTTTTTAAACCACCACTGGGCTCTTCGTATAAAACATTTAATTTAAAATCAGTTCTTTCAATACCCCCAAACAAATCTAAAGAGTACACGTTCTTCATCATCCAACTCCAGATAGGCAAATTGGTTCTTTGAGAAGTGGCTTTTAATAATTTTAAGAACAACACTTTTTGTACACCTTGATTAGAGTCTAAAGAAATATCCTGAGAAAATTCACCTACTTGAAACACCCTTCCATTATAGGTATATTGAAATGCCACTGCTAAAACTTCATCCGCTTGTAATTGGGTATTGATAGATAGGAACCCCGCTTGTGCATTAAAATAATATTCGTTGGTAGATAGTTTTCTAGCAAAAGTTTTTTCAAAATCATCCACAGGTCTCAAACCCTTGGTCAACAATAAACTATTGATGAATGCAGGATTTCGAGCATTGGGATCACCCGCTAAAGAAGCATATAAATTATTGGCTCCATTGGCTGGTAATGGGTTATTGGTTAAAGATTGAATATTAGTATTGAATGGAGCAGGTTCACCTAAATCCATCAAACCCACAATATCTCTGGCATCCGTAGTAGCACCAGTTCTATTGGTTACCCATACTTCCATACGCTGAATTTGCACCTGAGAATTCACTACAGGTAGATTGCGCATGGTTTTATTAAAATTATCCCTAAAATATTTACCTAATAAAAAGTGTCTGTTCTCTTCATATTCATCCAATCGCTTTTGAAAAGACTGCGTAGCGGCACCCCCTTGTAAATTTAAACTCTGTCTAGAAGAACGCTGGTTGGCCAACGCACCTGTCACAAATAGTTTTCCAAATTGCAATTGTGCTTTAACACCAAATAAGTTTTGAGCACTAGGAATTAAAGTACCCTTCGATTGAAAAGAAATATTACCTGCTTCAATGCTCTTGATGATTTCATCATCCATTCCTTTATAATCCAATTTCAATTGATTGTCGAAACCTAAATTGGTAAGCGTATTATAGTTGATAGGGAATTTGAGCTTATCTCCAATATTGGCATTTAAATTCAGGTTGGCATTCATATCAAAATCGAAGCCCCCGTTTTTTCTAGCGCGTTCAGGCAATGTAGGATTCTTGATATTCTGACCCTGGTATCCCGCCATTACATTTACTTCTCCAGAAGGACGAATATCTACTTTAAGGTTTTGCCCAGTTAATCCAAATATTCTATCGAATAGTTTAGGATAAGTTTGTAATGGAGGACGTTTACTTTTTTGATTCAATAAAGAAAGTGCATTGGCTCTTTTCTTAAAATAATCGTTCTCCGATTTTTTAGCTTCTAGTTTCCAAAAATCTTCAAAAGAAATGGCAGCAGGTTTGCGGTACCAAATATTGCCAATTTTCTCGCTAACGAAATAAGACTTGGTTTTAGGATCGTATTCTGTTTTTCTCTTTACTAAACCAGTGTCTTTAATGTCAAAAGGATTTTTATTGGGTGCACTCATTGCATCTCCCCTTCTATCTTGAATAGGAAAACGCAAACTGTCTTTAGTTTGTGCAAAAGAATTAGTACACCACAGAATGGTCAAACAAAAAAATACAAATGAGTAGGAATACTTCAACAACAGTCCCGCTTGGTTAAGTAAAGCTCAATTCGATGGCTATAGGTTTTTGAGTGCTAGTTTAATAATTTCTTCTAATGAACTGTTTTCGGGGGATGTTTGCATGGTTTTCTTAACAGCTTGTTCGGCCATTACTCTACCAATGCCCAATGAAATTAAGGCATTTATTGCATCCGAATCTATTTGCGGGGTAACAAATCCGGGTAAAATATTTTCATTGTGCTGTTTGGCCAGCTTATCCCTTAGTTCAACAATCAATCTTTCGGCCGATTTTTTACCAATTCCCTTGATTCCTTCTAATTGTTTGGTGTTACCCTGAACAATGGCTCGGGTGATTTCCTCGGGCTTCATGCCAGACAACATCATACGAGCGGTGGATGCTCCTACTCCAGACACACTAATCAACTGTAAAAAAAGGTCTTTCTCAGACAATTCAGCAAAGCCAAAAAGGGTATGTGAATTCTCGGTGATATGCAAATAAGTAAACAATTGCCCGTTTTCTTTATTGCTGATGGCAGAAAAGGTATTGAGGCTAATTTGAAGATCATACCCTACTCCATTCACATCTACCACTACACGGGCAGGGGTTTTAACGGCAAATTGACCACGAACAAAAGCTATCATAATTGAGACGAAAATAGCAAAAAGAAAGCAATTAGCCGTACCTTCAATCTTTTATATAACCTTGATAATAAATGAATAAAAGAAGCGCAGCTATTACCGCAGTGGGAGGATATGTTCCCGAAACAAAGTTGACCAATTTCGATTTAGAAAAAATGGTGGATACCAACGATGAGTGGATCAGAACAAGAACAGGCATAGAAGAAAGAAGGATTTTAAAAGAGCCAGGCAAAGCCAGTAGCGATATGGCAGTTCCAGCCATTCAAGAAATTCTTCGTAAGAAAAATCTTGCTCCAACCGATATTGATTGCATTATTTGTGCAACTGTAACCCCTGATATGGTTTTTCCAGCAACCGCTAATATCATAGCCGATAAGCTAGGTGCAACCAATGCTTGGGGATTTGATATGAGTGCGGCCTGTAGCGGTTTTTTATATGCCGTTACAACGGGGGCAATGTTCATAGAAAGTGGGCGATATAAAAATGTAATTGTAGTGGGAGTAGATAAAATGAGCTCTATCATCGATTATACCGACCGAGCAACTTGTATCATTTTTGGAGACGGAGCTGGGGCTATTTTATTAGAACCAACCGAGGAAGAAGAGGGAATCAAAGACAGCATTTTGCGCAGCGATGGAAGTGGTAGACAATATTTACATATGAAAGCGGGTGGATCCTTAAAACCAGCCACTGTTGAAACGGTGATGGCAAAAGAACACTATGCATACCAAGAAGGACAAGCCGTTTTCAAATTTGCAGTAAAAGGAATGGCCGATGTAAGTGCAGAATTATTAGAGCGAAACAATTTAACCGCAGACGATATTGCTTGGTTGGTACCACACCAGGCCAATTTAAGAATCATAGATGCAACTGCCAATCGAATGGGCTTACCCAAAGAAAAAGTAATGATCAATATTCAGAAATATGGTAACACCACTGCTGCTACACTGCCACTCTGTTTATGGGATTGGGAAAAACAATTAAAGAAAGGAGACAATATTGTTTTGGCAGCATTTGGTGGTGGATTTACCTGGGGAGCAACTTGGGTAAAATGGGCTTATGACAGTGAATAATATTGGGTTAAATATTTTCTAAAAGAGAGGGCAATATGACTAAAAAGTTCAAAGGAGTTGGAACCACTGCAATACATGCATCTGGTCATGCCAATGCAGATCATGCACACTTAACACCCATCTATGCC
>JAGOGG010000159.1 GCA_017996795.1 Sediminibacterium sp.
TTCCATTATCAAAAGATAATTACAGTGGCACTATAAACGCAGCTTTAAAGAAAATTACAAACCCATCCAGTCCCAACAGAAATGGTGAAGCCATTTTAAGTGGTCTTGGTTTGTGGAGTGGGCAAAACATTGTAAGCGAACACAGTAAATATGCAGAAAGTATAAAACAAAAAATGAAAGAAGCTGGTGCTTCAGCTGTACTGAACAGGTCCGATATTATTTGGGCACATTACGCACCTGCAAACCTTTGGTATTCGGTTGATTTTAATATTGACTACCAATTGGAGTTTATTGTATTGGCTGCATTGGCATACAAAGGCGATATTGAAATCAATTGGTCAGGAAGTAAAAACCTTGCTGCAACCAATATTGAAACAGTGCTTTCTCTTACCGAAGAAGATTACTTCACCTTTCAACACATCAAGCAGCCACAAGGTATTCCAATAAAAAACCTAAAGGCATTGTTTACTTTTTTGGGCTTGCCCGATTATACTTCTGAACTGGAAAAGCCTGAAACCATCAGCAAGATTATTACCGAAGCCAAAACAAAAGCGGAACGAGTAGTAAAAACAAAAGCTACGGTGGCACAAGGCTTAAAATGCCGCAATGTGTCATTATTAAGTGATGCTGATAGTGCTTCAATGAAAACAGAATTGGAAGCATTAGGCAATATGCTTGATGGCATACAGTCATACAATTCTTACGGCAAGTTAAAGGCGTTCAAATTTACCGAACAGGAATTAACTACAACTTTCAAGGCTTGGCCTCATTGTGATTTAGTAGATAAACTGCAAGCCAGAGCAGAGAAGTTTGAGAAAATGATAGGCTATCTCTACACTGCACAATCTTATGTGGTGGAGCAAGAAAAGCCATTGTTTGATGAAATGAAAACTGCTATTGACCAATTACCCGAAGTATTGGCAAGCAACAAAGAAGCAGACATCAAAAAATATGAAGCATTGCTCAATTCATTAATTGACCGCTATGCAGATTATTACCTAAATCAATACACCAAATGCAGATTATCTAAACAAGATGATTTAGCAAAAGTGAGGATATTAGGAAATGAGAAAAAACGCATTTGCGACATCATCAAAGATTCTGAATTTATTACAGCTACCGAATACCAAAATTGGGTAAACAGCATCACTTCACTTCGTGAAGCAGATGCCTCATTAACTAAGCCGAAAGTATTGGCAGAACCTTACCACGATTTTAATCCACGGGAGTATTATGGCAAACCAACTTTCAACATCCATCAGTTAGAAGAGCAATTGGATAACATTTTAGATAAATGGACTACTGCCATGCGTTCAGTATTTAAAGACCCATCGGTGCAGGAAAACATGGATATTTTAAATGCGAACGACAAGCAATTGGTAGAAGATTTCAGAACAGCGAAAGTGGAACTAACTGCCGATAATGCTTCAAGGCTTAGAAATTTAATAGCTCAGTTTGCACAAGGTATTGATAAAGTAGAAATCACTATGGAAGACATACGCAAACAATTGAGTAAGCCATTAACACCGCAAGAAGCCATTGACACACTTACCAGTTACATTGATGGTTTGTGTGCAGGTAAGGAAAGAAACAAGGTTCGTATCATCATTAAGTAAAGCAGCATGAGCAAACAAGAAAAAATAATATGCCTCGGCAAAGAATTTAACTCTGAAAATGAACGCAGGGAATACTTCCGTAATGAATTGCGTACCAAACTGCCAGAGTTAAAAAAAATAGAAGGCTTCCCTATTGGCGAAGATGAGGATATTATTAATCTATGTGACCCTCCATATTACACTGCTTGCCCTAACCCTTGGTTGAATGATTTTATAGCTGAATGGGAAAAAGAGAAAGAAAACATAAAGGGAAGAAATCCTGCTTTTCATGTTGATGAACCCTATGCTAGTGATATTACAGAAGGGAAAAACAACCCAATATATAATGCTCACACTTATCATACAAAGGTGCCTCATCCTGCAATTATGAGATACTTATTGCATTTTACCGAACCAGGTGATATTGTTTTGGATGGGTTTGCTGGTACTGGAATGACTGGTGTTGCATCGCAAATGTGTGGGCATCCCACATCAGAATCAAAATATGTTATTGAAAATGAGTTTAAATCATTAGGGCTAAAAACACCTGTTTGGGGCACTCGAAGAGCAATATGTGGTGATTTAAGTCCTGTAGCGAGTTTTATTGATTACAATTATAATACTCCTATTGCAATAGAAGACTTTCAACAAGAAATAGATAATATCATTTCGGCAGTGGAGGATGAATGTGGATGGATGTATCAAACTAACCACTCAGATGGCAAAGTTGGCAAAATAAATTATACGGTTTGGAGTGAAGTATTCACCTGCCCAAATTGCAACTCTGAAATTATTTTCTATGATGTAGCAATTGATGAAAAAACATCATCTGTAAAGGATGAATTTATTTGCAACAACTGTAAGTCCAAACAAACAAAGAGTTCGGTTGAGAAAACTTTCGTAACAATTTATGATAAGTCAATTAATGAAACTATCAGGCAAATCAAAACAGTTCCTGTGATAATAAGCTATAATGTTGGAACGAAAAAGTATTTTAAGCGGCCAGATAAAAAAGATTATGATGCAATAAGCAAAATTGAAGAGTCTTCAATACCATACTGGTTTCCTAGCGATAGGATGCCAGAGGGTGGTGAATCAAGGAGAAATGATGATGGCGGATTCACACATGCACACCATTTTTACACTAAACGAAACCTTTGGATTTTGTCAGCATTGCGTAATAGAATCGGTAATTCTCTACGTCATTTGCTTGTATTAAATTCAATATCACAGACATTATGTTCAAAGCTTGTACGTTACAATTTAGGCAATCGTGGTAATGGTACATTAAGCGGAACTCTGTATATGCCTTCTTTAATTGCTGAGTCAAATGTTTTAAAGGTTTTTAATGGTAAGTCCGATGATTTTAAGAAGGCTTACAATATCCTTGTATCTCAAAATCTTGTTTATACCAACTCCGCATCTAACATAAAATGCTTAGATGATTCTTCTATTGATTACATATTTACTGACCCTCCATTTGGTGCTAATATTATGTATTCTGAATTAAATTATTTATGGGAGGTTTGGTTAAAAGTAAAAACTAACATTCATAAAGAAGCAATAGAAAACAAAGTGTTAGGAAAATCATTGTTAGACTATCAGGGCTTGATGGCAGAGTGCTTTTTGGAATATTATAGATTGCTTAAACCCGGCAAATGGATGACTGTTGAATTTAGCAATACGAGTGCAGCTGTTTGGAACGGCATTCAAACAGCTTTGCAAAAGGCAGGTTTTATTATTGCAAATATTTCAGCATTAGATAAACAGCAAGGCAGTTTTAAAGCTGTAAACACTGTTACAGCAGTTAAGCAAGATTTGGTCATTAGTTGCTATAAGCCTACATCTGCATTTGAAAGTAATTTCAAATCCCAACATGGTGATGTTGCTGTTTGGGATTTTTTATCGGAACATTTACATCATTTACCTCCACATATAAAAAAGGATAACGGGACAACTGCAATTATAGAAAGAAGTCCTAAAATATTATTTGATAGGTTAATTACTTTTTACTTAATGAGAGGTTTGCCTGTGCCTATTGATGCAAGAGATTTTCAAGAAGGCTTAAAGCAAAGATTTATCGAAAGAGATGGTATGTATTTCACCTCGGAACAAGCGGCTGAGTACGATGAGAAAAAAGCCAAATCGCCAAATTTTGTTCAGTTGTCTTTAATTGTTACCAATGAGAGTGATGCCATTGAATGGCTGAAAGACCGGTTGCGTAAACAGGCACAAAAATACCAAGACATTATGCCTAATTTCCGTATTGCCACACAATCTCTTCGCAAAGGAGATACTTTACCGGAATTACAGGACATACTCAATGAAAGCTTTATTCAAGAAGCTGATGGCAAGTGGCGTACACCAGACCCTAATGAAGCAAAAGACAGAGAAGCATTGCGTTCTAAGGTATTACTAAAAGAGTTTACTGCTTATGTTACAGCAATCAATCAACCCAAAGCAAAAAAACTCAAAGAAGTTCGGGTAGAAGCCCTGCGTGCAGGTTTCAAAAACAGTTGGGAACAAAAAGATTTTAAAACCATCGTAACACTTGGAGATATGATTCCACAAAATATTTTGTTGGAAGATGAGCAATTGTTAATGTATTACGATATAGCAAAAGACAGAGTTTAATATGCTTTATCAAGGAAAAGAAATAGAGATACTATCCAAGAAATCGGTATTTGGCAAACAAATAGCCGAGGTTAAAATACTGTCTACAGGTGAGGTAAAATCTGTTCCTTTTTCTGAATTGTCTGATGAAACCAAATTGCCTACCGATGCAGATATAGCGTTTAAAGCCATTGCAGCAAAAATTAAAAGTGAGGTATTTAAGCAGTCCATGTTAGCTCCTATTGAGAGCAA
The DNA here is from genome assembly GCA_017996795.1 of Sediminibacterium sp. Taxonomy (GTDB): domain Bacteria; phylum Bacteroidota; class Bacteroidia; order Chitinophagales; family Chitinophagaceae; genus Sediminibacterium. Next base: position 4,461 of record JAGOGG010000159.1, read on the forward strand.
CATTATTCCTTTGCCACACCAAATATTGGCTTTAGAAAAAGTAATGGCTGGTCAGTTTCTTAGGTTTTTAATAGCTGATGAAGTGGGTATGGGTAAAACCATAGAAACAGGATTGATTTTAAAAGAACTGAAATTAAGAGGCATTGCCAAACGAACCTTAATTGTTGTTCCAAAATCTGCAATGGGTCAATGGCAACAAGAAATGAAAAAGCATTTCAATGAGCTATTCCACATTTACGATACCGATTATATCAATACCGTAAGCAAAACATTTGCAAGGCTCGAAGTAGATAATGAAATAAACCTATTCACACAGCACAATCAAATCATTGTTTCAATGGATGCTTTAAAGCCTATTGAAACTCGACAAGGTTGGAGTAAACAAAAAGTGGATGAATATAACCGCTATCGCATACAAAGTGTATTAGAAGCCGAATTTGACCTATTGGTAATTGACGAGTGCCACAAAGTAGGTGGCAGCAATACACAAGTGGGTCGTTTTCAAATGGCAGATATTTTGTGCAATGCTATACCCAATGTGCTGTTGCTTTCAGCAACACCTCACCGAGGCAAAAGCGACCATTTTAGAAGGTTATTACAACTGCTAAACAACGATGCCT
>JAGOGG010000160.1 GCA_017996795.1 Sediminibacterium sp.
TTGACCAAATTGAAGCTAACGATAAAGTTATCTTTGACGTACAAGAAGGAAGAAAAGGTTTGAATGCAGTAAATGTAAAACGTTTAAGCTAGTCTTAAATTACATACCTTACCTAAGGCCATCAGCTTCTAGTTGATGGCCTTATTTTTTATTTGAAGTATATTTGTCCTCTAATTTTTGAATATGTCCAATTTAATGAGCCAGTTGGCGGAAACTACTGCATTTATACAAAGTAAAGTAAATTCAAAAGCCGAGATAGGCATCATTTTAGGCAGTGGTTTGGGTAACTTATCGAGTGAAATTAAAGTTGAAGTAAGTATACCTTATAGCGAAATCCCTTATTTCCCAGTTAGTACAGTAGAAGGTCATGGTGGAAGTTTAATTCTAGGTGAGTTAAGCGGAAAAAAAGTTTGGGTAATGAGTGGTCGTTTCCATTTTTATGAAGGCTATACGCCACAACAAGTAACTTATCCAGTAAGAGCCATGCATTTACTGGGTGTTAAAACCTTGTTGTTGTCTAACGCAGCCGGCGGTGTTAATCCCGCGTTTAGCGTTGGTGATTTAATGGTCATTACAGACCATATCAGTTTATTTGTAGTAAATCCATTGTTGGGTAAGAACGAAGAAGCTTTGGGTACTCGTTTCCCTGATATGAGTGAACCATATAGCAAGGTATTAGTCTCAAAAGCTTTAGAGATAGCTGCAACAAATGGCATTAATCTAAAACAAGGTGTATATACTGGAGTAACCGGTCCTACATTTGAAACAAGGGCGGAATATAAAATGATTCATGCATTGGGTGGAGATGCGGTAGGGATGAGCACGGTTCAAGAAAATATTGTAGCCGTTCATTGTGGTATGAAAGTATTTGCTACCAGCGTAATTACCGATTTGGGCATTCGTGAGGAAGAAAATGTAATTACCCATGAAGAAGTGCTACAAGCAGCAAAAGATGCAGAACCAAAGTTGACTTTGCTATTTAAAGAGTTGATAAAAGGATTGTAAAAAAAACTGAATGCATCCTTCAAAAAATAAATTTTATTTCATTGTTGCGCTGCTGATATGCATTGATTCTAGTAATAGCTGGGCTCAATCATTTAGACCAGGTCAAATGGGTTCTTTTTCCGGTGGCAACACCATGCAACAATCTAGATCTGGAAAGAATGATTCCTTGCAGAAAAGGGATCAATTTGCAGATTCTATCACCCTTTTTTATCGTTTTTTTGATTCTACTCGCAATCGAGTATTGGATTCCTCCATCAATGATTTTACTGCTCGGTTTCCGATGCCTTTCCAAAACTATCATTTAGGAAATTTTGGAACAGCAGCGCAATCGATGCGCTTTCATCCTTTAATGAAAGCGGGCTTTGATGCTGGATTCCACCAGTTTGATACGTATAAGTTTACATTAGAGAACACTCGTTTTTATCAAACTACCAGACCTTATACCGAGTTGGGTTATTTGTTGGGTGCTAAAGCAGAACAGCTAATAGACTTAAAGCATACCCAAAATAGAAAAAGCAATTTCAATTTTGGTTTCGAATATCGGTTCAGTAATTCTCCCGGTAGTTTAAAGAACCAAAATGCCAGCCATAATAACTTTAGGTTTACCAGTCATTATCAAACGAATAATCGACAGTACGAAGTATTTTTTGTTTACTTGTCTAATAAAGCATCGGTTTCAGAAAATGGGGGATTAGTTGATGTAAAAAAATTGGATAGTCTTGCTTTAAACGACCCCTTTGAATTGGAAACTAGAATGGGTAGATCAGGGGCGGCAATCAGAAATCCATTTAATACCAATGTGAGTACAGGCAGCTTGCAAAAAGACAATATGCTCTTGATTAAACATCATTTTGATATTGGGAAAAAAGACTCCGTTGTTACCGATTCTATTACTTACAAAATATTCTATCCAAGATTTAGAATTGAACACGTTTTTAAGTTGCAACAACAGTTGGCTAATTTCTTTGACAATAATGTAGATTCTGTTCGGTATAAAACCTATTTTAATTATACAACACGCAATGCTCAAGCATTTCAGTTTAAAGACAGTTGGAATATACTTACCAACGAATTTAGTTTGATTACTTTCCCTGATAAGAATAACCAGAGCCAGTTTTTAAAAGCCGGCATAGGGGTACAAAATATAAAAGGAACCCTTGATACATTCAATACTGTTTCATTGAATAATATTTTAGTTGCTGGTGAATACCGTAATAGAACCAAAAACCAAGTATGGGATGTAGAAGCAAAAGGAGAATTCTATTTGAATGGATTTAACTCGGGCGATTACAGCGCTTATATCAGTATGAAACGCTTGCTGGGCAAGAAGTTTGGGTTCTTGAATTTGGGCTTTCATAATGTGAATCGATCACCCTCTTATATATTTAACAGTTTAAGCACATTCCCCATTGCCAATCGAGTAGGATACAATAAAGAAAATATCATCCGTGTTTTTGGTGTATATGAAAATCCTTCCAAAAATTTAACCATCACGGGAGAATATAATGTGGTGAGCAATTATCTTTATTTTGATAGCTTTTTTACAGCAAAACAAGAAGCCACATTATTTAATGTGTTGCAGTTTGGTGTCTCAAAGAAAATAAAATTGGCCAAACATTTTAATTGGTATGCAGAGCTGAATATGCAACAAGTGATTGGAGGGGCGCCTGTGAATATTCCTTCAATTATAACAAGAAATCGGTTTGCATTCGAGGGTAATTTTTATACCAATTTATTTTTATCTACCGGGGTTGAACTTCGTTATAATACTGCATATAAAGCAGACAATTACAGCCCTTTATTAGGACAGTTTTTTTACCAAAATAATACAACCATTTCTAATAGACCCGATATACATGCATTCCTGCATTTTAGAATTAAAAGTTTCAAAGGGTTTATACGCTTTGAAAATATCAATACGCTTTTTTCGCAAATGAATATGCAAGCCAATAATTATCCTGGACAAGGACTTTGGAATAGAGTGGGTATTTGGTGGAATTTTGTTAATTAACCAATTGATCTTCTACTCCATAAAAGGAAGCGATTTTTCTAATGACTTTTTCTACCACAGCATCTGGGCAACTAGCCCCACTGGTCATTACAATTCTTAGTGGATCTGTGGCTGGTAAATATCCTTGGATGGTACTGATTTCCTTTGTTTGCCAATTGCAATGAATGATCTCCGATTTGCTAATTAATTTATCTGGGCCATCTATAAAATAGGTAGGGTATTTGGCTTCGTATAATTCAACTAAATGAGAACTATTACTGCTATTATGACCACCAATTACCATAGCAATTTCTGCTTCGGTTTCTAACATTCCTTTGACTGCAGATTGATTGTCGTTGGTTGCATAACACAAAGTATCTCTTGTGTCCGCAAATCGGGTAGCAATAGAAGTTTGATCTAATTGATAGTGATTTAAAATCACTTCTTTTAAATAATCAGAAATAGCTTGTGTGTCGGTAGCCAATTGGGTGGTTTGATTAACCACGCCAATTTTCTGAAGGTCTTTGGTAATATCAAAACCCTCCGAGAAACGCCCTTTGAATTCAATATAAAAATCAGCTGCAGGCTTTTCGCTCGTAATGTATTTAGCCAGTTCTATGGTTTCCTGCATATCATTTACTATTACCGTAGGGGTATTGGCTGAAGCATGCGAAAAAGTGGCCCTGGTTTCTTCGTGTTTTGGTTTTCCATGAACAACAATACTATAACCCTTCGCTGCTATTTGTTCACTTCTGTTCCAAACCTTTTCTACAAAAGGGCAAGTGGTATTGTATTTTTCTACAGCAATCCCTTTTGCTTTAAGCATCGATTCTATTTCGAGTGTTGTTCCAAATGCAGGAATGATGACTACATCTTCTGCATGTAAAGACTCAAATGAAATCAATTGGTTACCATAAGTATCTTGTAAAAATTGAACCCCACGTGAAACTAAATCTGCATTTACTTGGGGGTTATGAATCATTTCACTTAACAAATAAATTTGTTTCCCTTGATTTTCTTCAATTGTATTAAAAGCAATTTCAATGGCATTTTCTACGCCGTAGCAGAAGCCAAAATGCCTTGCCAAATAAATTTGAACAGGGCCTAAATTCAATAGGGTAGGAGTAAAATCTTTTTTGAGTTTATCCGCTGCTTTTCTGTTTTCCTTAATCTGGCTGATTAGGTTGCTTCTGTAAATATTGGGTATGGTGAATTGCTTCATGGTATATAAACCGCAAAAATAAGGAATAGTTCGTTGATGAGTAGGATTGCTATTATGCAATAGGCATGCATCCATTTCAATAATGGGTAATTTTTAACCCAGTAAAAAAATCGATTTCAGATATTTCTTTTATTTGTCCAGGTGCCAAATCACCCAGATATAAGTTTTCAATACGCACCCTAACCAGTCTTTTACATTTGAGTTGAACCGCGGTTAGCATTTTTCTAACTTGATGAAATTTACCCTCTGTTAATTCAATACTCAGCCAAGTGTGTGGAACCCGCTCTAATTGAATATATGATCCAGGAAATTGAACCATGGGTGGATTTACAATAGATACTTCACAAGGAGCTGTAGTATGGTATTGGTTGAGGCCAATTTTAAATTGAACTCCCTTCCTGAGTTGGTTTATTTGTTCTTCGGTTACCTGGTTATTGACTAATACATGGTAAACCCTTCCATGCGGTATGGCACCCTGAAATAGCAGTCGGGTTACTTTTTTGTTGGTAGTGAGTAATAGTAATCCTTCCGAATGATGATCAAGACGTCCAATGGCATGGGTTCCTATTGGGAAATTATAATCAAGCTCACCCAATAAACGAACATGGTGGCTACTTATAAATTGAGAAACCATGCCGTAAGGCTTATTCAATAAAAAATACTGGTGTTGCATTAATCTGTTCTACTTACTAGCGGGAAAAGGAGGTTTACTGTTGTTCCTTCTCCTTGGATACTTTCAATTTCAATATTCCCATTCATTTTGTTCATGAAGTCTTTGCATAAGACCAGCCCTAATCCAATTCCTTTCTCATTAGCAGTTCCAAATGTGGAATAACTCACGTTGTCCTGAAA